>NZ_SOGM01000056.1:0-15197 GCF_004403545.1 Cryobacterium sp. TmT2-59
TCGGCTTCAAATCACCCGACGCCCTCATCGCCCTCGCCATGCTCAGCCTCGGCGGCCACAAACCAGTGCTCCCCGGCCGGGTTTAACCCACGGTTACGACAGGAGAGCCGAGATCCTGCTCTAAAAAGCGGGATTCCGGTATTCTGGGCCCGTTTCGGCCAGAATCTCCGTCGAATTGGTTCACCACGCACTCAGCACCCAGCACCGGCACCGCGCCGGGTCCCGGCTAGTCTCGTGGCATGGAAACCACTCACGACGTTGTGATCATCGGCGGCGGGCACAACGGCCTGACCGCCGCGGCCTACCTGGCCCAGGCCGGCAAGAAGGTGCTGCTGCTCGAACGCGATGAGCAGGTCGGCGGCGCCGCCATCTCGGCCGAGGCCTTCCCCGGCGTCGACGCCCGGCTCTCCCGCTACTCCTACCTGGTCAGCCTGCTGCCGCAGCGCATCATCGACGAGCTCGGCCTCGAGATCGCACTCGCCCGGCGCCGCTACTCCTCCTACACGCCCAACCCGTGCGACCTGACCGGAGGCCTCCTGGTCGACCGCGGCGACGCGCCGGCCACCCAGGCCAGCTTCGACCGGGTCGGCGCCGCCGCCGACTTCGCCGAGTGGGGCTCCTTCTACCGCGACACCGAGCACGTCGCCCGCGCACTCTTCCCCACGGTCTGCGAACCGCTGCCCACCCGCTCGGAGGCCCGGCGCCTGGTCGGCGACGAGGCGATCTGGGGCCAGTTCTTCGAGCAACCGCTGGCCGAGGCCATCACCGCCCGGTTCGGCCACGACCTCGTGCGGGGCGTCGTCGCCACCGACGGCCTGATCGGCACCTTCACCTCGCTGCAGGACGCGGACCTCGACGCGAACCGGTGCTTCCTGTACCACGTCATCGGCAACGAGACCGGCGACTGGGACGTGCCGATCGGCGGCATGGGCGCCGTCTCCGGAGCCCTGGAGAACGCGGCCCGACAGGCCGGCGCCCGGATCCTGACCGGGGCCGAGGTCACCGCCGTCGACCCGGCCGGCGAGGTTCGTTACCGCCACGGCGGAACGGATCAGGTTGCCGCGGGCCGCCGGATCCTCGCCAACGTCTCCCCCTGGGTACTGCGGGGGCTGCTCGGCGCGGACACCGGAGAACATCCGGAGCCCGGCCGGTCCGACACCCGGCCGGAGGGCGCGCAGGTCAAGGTGAACCTCCTGCTCGAGCGGCTGCCGCAGCTGCGCGATGCATCCGTTACACCCGAGGCCGCGTTCGGCGGAACCTTCCACATCAACGAGACCTTCAGCCAGCTGGAGCGCGCCTACGACGAAGCCGTGCGCGGCGAGATCCCCGACCTGCTCCCCTGCGAGATCTACTGCCACTCGCTCACCGACCCGAGCATCCTCTCACCCGAGCTCGTGGCGGCCGGGGCGCAGACCCTCACGGTCTTCGGGCTGCACACCCCGCACCGCTGGCTCACCGAGGAGAACAACGACGAGACCCGGGCGCGGCTGCAGGCGGCCGTGCTCGAATCCCTCAACTCCGTGCTCGCCGAACCGATCGAGGGCCTGCTGCTGACGGATGCCGCGGGCCGACCCTGCATCGAAACGAAGACCACCCTCGACCTGGAGCACGCCCTCAACCTCACCGGCGGCAACATCTTCCACGGCCCCCTGGACTGGCCGTTCCTCGAGGACGACGCGCCGCGGGACACCGCGGCCGAGCGCTGGGGCGTGGCCACGGAGCACCCGCGGATCCTGATCTGCGGGGCCGGCGCGCGCCGCGGCGGCGGCGTCAGCGGGATCGGCGGGCACAACGCGGCCATGGCCGTGCTGGAGGAGTGAGCGGGCCGCCCGGAGGCCGGCCCACCCTCGGTGCACCGGGCGCTCCGCCGGGTGGCGGCGTGCCCGGTGGCGGCGGGGCCCAAAGGGGCTTAACCTGACAGGAAGGCACGTGTTCCACTCATCGCGGAGGTTTCCATGACAGCCAGGCACACCGGACGTTTCGCCCATCGCGAGGACGGCCTGTATCTCATGTTCGACCGGCTGTTCAATTCCCCCATCGACGACGTCTGGGCGAGCCTGAGCCGCCCGGGCACTCTCTCCGCCTGGATCGGGACCTTCACCGGCTCGCCCGAAACGGGCGCCGTGAAGTTCCGGCTGGACGAGCCCGATGCCGAGTGGGAGTACGTCAGCATCCGCCAGTGCATCCCGCCGAAGCGGTTCACCGTCGAAATCGGCGACGGCGACGCCGCCCGCCACCTGATCCTGCACCTGGTCAACAGCGCCGGCATGACCACGCTGACCTTCGGCCAGCGCCTGCACTCCCCCGCGGAGGCGATCGACGTCGGACCGCACTGGGACTACTACCTCGACCGGCTCGTGGCGTCGCGCGCGGGCAAGCCGATGCCGCACCGGGCGCGCTACGCGCACTATGCGGAGCACTACCGGGAGCTCATCGTTCCCCGGAAGGCGTCCGAGCAGGCGTCCTGACCCGGGCGCGCTGACCCGGGCCGCAAGGCCAGATTCAGACGCGGAAGGTCAGGCCCAGACGCTGGGGGCCGGGGCGCGGGTGGCCGGCATCGCGACATCCGTGCTCCAGTCCAGCAGCCAGGCGGGCACGGACAGGTCCTCCGGGACCGTGCCGACGGCCTCGACCAGTTCGTCGATGGTCACGACGCCGCCGGTGCGCTTCAGGAACCGGCCCCGGATGAAGCCCTGCGCGTACACCTCGGGGCTGCCGTCGGCGCCGGGCCGCACGAACCGCTGCTCCACGTAGACGGCCTTGGCGTCGAAGCCGAGGATGCGCGATTCCACCGTGAACTTCTGGCCGAGGGTCAGCGACTTGCGAAAGCTGATCGTCTCGGAAACGACGACCGGGTACCAGCCGCGCTTCAGGAAGATCGCCCAGATCCCGGTGCGATGCAGCAGGTCGAACCGGGCGATGTCCATGATCGACAGGTACACGCCGTTGTTCATGTGCCGCAGGATGTCCTGGTCGGTCGGCAGGGTGATGAATCGGGTGCGGGCCACGTCGTAGTGGCCGAGCCTCGGGCCGAAGCGGGAGACCAGACTGTGGAGGAGAGTTCGCCAGAGCATATGCACCCGTCGATACTAGGGCGAGCCCGGTGCGGGGCGCGCATTTGCTGTTGAGGGCCACAATCATCCGTCACAACAGGCCCGGAACCTGCACGATTGCCACAGCGGATGCTGCCGGGCCGGCCGGGGGGTTAACATTCGTCTATGGTTCCGTTGCCCAACCTGCTCACGTTCGCGCTGGCCTCCGTCGCCCTGATCGCTCTGCCCGGCCCCACCGTGCTGTTCGTGATCGGGCGCTCGCTCGCGCTCGGCCGACTGGGCGGGTTCCTCAGCGTGGTCGGAAACGCGCTCGGGATGCTGCCCGTGATCGCGGCCGTGGCGCTCGGCCTCGGGGCCATCGTGACCGAGTCGGTGCTGGTCTTCACCGTGGTCAAGTTCGCCGGGGCGGCGTACATCGTCTATCTGGGCGTGCAGGCCATCCGGCACCGGCGCACGGCGGCCGGGAGCATCGCGGTGAGCACGGCCGCGAAGTCAAAGTGGCGGCTCTTGGCCGAGGGCTCGGTCGTCGGCATCAGCAACCCGAAGTCGATCGTGTTCTTCGTGGCCGTGCTGCCCCAGTTCGTGGACTACTCGGCCGGGGCGGTGCCGATGCAGCTGATGAGCCTCGGAATCGTGTTCGTCGTGCTGGCCCTGCTCGGCGACAGCACGTGGGCCCTGGCCGCCGGGTCGGCGCGCGACTGGTTCGCCAAGTCGCCCCGCCGGATGGAACACCTCTCCGCCACGGGCGGCGTGATGATGGTCGGCCTCGGCGGCGTGCTCGCCGCCACCGGCGCCAGCAGCTGAAAGCCCACCCGCAGTGCCCGTTCCGGTCGAGAGTGCCCGTTGCGCGGGTCACTCTCGACCGGAACGGGCACTCTCGCCGAGCAGGGCTGGCGGCGGCGGGCAGGGCGGCAGCGGGCACGGATGCGACGGGCACGGATGCCACGGCGAGGGCCGCGGCCGGAATTGAGGCCACCCGGCGCACGAAAGCCCCCAGCCGGCGGTAAACCTCCTGCGATTCGGGATGGGCGGCATCCTGCTGCCAGGTGTGGTGCGTGTTCGCCTGCTTGCGGTCGTAGATCAGGGTGTCCACCTGGATCGACCGGCGGCGGAGGGCCGCGATGAAATTGAGGTTCGCCCGGTAGAAGTAGTCGCGCTCCGAGGTGGTCACGAACACGGGCGGGAACCCGCTGTCGAGCCACTCGATCGGCGACATGAACCGGGCGGCGGTGCGGAGCACGACGCCGCGGCCGCGCTCGGGCAGCAGCATCCGCAGAAAATTGAGGCTCAGGACGAAGCCGCGCTCGAACATGACGGACACGTCCGCGATGCTGCAGTGCTGCACCAGGCCGCGCAGGTGTGCGGGCTCCACCCCTGGCTCGACGTCGGAGTACGCGGCCAGCGCCGGCTCGTACGCCGAAGCCGCCAGGAGCGCGGCGATGTGGCCGCCGGCGGAATCGCCGCCGAGCACGATCCGGGTCGGGTCGCCTCCGAAATCCTCGATGTGCCGGGCCACCCAGTCGAGCACCGCGTTCCCGTCACGGAGCATGTGCTTGAGCTGAAAACGCGTGGCCATGCGGTAGTTCGCGTTGACGACGACCATTCCGTCGGCGGCCTGGCTGGCTGGCTGGCTGGCTGGCTGGCGCAGTATTTCGTCAGCGGAGCCTTGTCACCCGAGGTCCAGCCGCCGCCGTGGAAGTAGACGTAGACCGGCAGCGGCCCCGGGGCATCGTGCAGCACGAGCACGTCCAGCATGTGGTCACGGATGCCGTCGCCCACGTAGTCACGGTCGAAGTGGTAGTCGACGGTGTCGATGGGCTCGGCATTGAACTTGTGCAACTCGCCGGCCGAGACCCGGTGCATCAGTGCCCGCCAGGCCCAGACGGGGACGCGGGACAGCGCCGTTTCCCGGTGCGGTTTCGTCTTCTGCGGTTTCGTCTTCTGCGGCAATCGGTGCGTCGTGCCGGATGCGGGAAGAGCGTCGGTGCCGGTTACGGAACGGGTGTCGGTCATGCGAGGGAGCGGTGCGTCTGGATCACGAACCGACTCTAGGCCGCCCGACCGCATGCAAGCTGAGAGCGCCTCAGTTGCCGTTGTCACCGCCGCGGGAGGATGCTGGGGTCATGGACTACACACATCTCGGCCGTTCCGGCCTGGAGGTATCCCGCCTCTGCCTCGGCACCATGAACTTCGGCCACTGGGCCCCGGAGGCCGACGCCCACGCGATCATGGACTCGGCCCGCGGCTACGGCATCAACTACGTCGACACCGCGAACGTCTACGGCGACAGCACCGGCAAGGGCGGCACCGAGAAGATCATCGGCAACTGGTTCGCACAGGGCGGTGCGCGCCGGGAGGGAACCGTGCTCGCGACCAAGCTCTACGGCGACATGAGCGGGCTGCCCAACGAGGGCAAGCTCTCGGCGCTCAACATCAGGCGCGCTCTCGACGCCAGCCTGACCCGGTTGCAGACGGACTACATCGACGTCTACCAGTTCCACCACGTCGACCGGAACACCCCGTGGGATGAGATCTGGCAGGCGATGGAGACGGCCGTCGCGCAGGGCAAGATCCTCTACGCCGGCAGCAGCAACTTCGCCGGCTGGCACATCGCCACCGCCCAGGCGGAGGCGAAGCGGCGCAACTTCACCGGCCTGGTCAGCGAGCAGTCGATCTACAACCTGCTGACTCGCGACATCGAGCTCGAGGTCATTCCCGCCGCCGTCAGCAACGGCCTGGGAATCATCCCCTGGTCGCCGCTGCAGGGCGGGCTGCTCGGCGGGGTGCTCCGCAACGAGCGGGAGGGCAAGCGTCGCCTCGAGGGCAAGGTCGCCGAGCTGCTCGAGAAGAACCGCCCCGCGATCGGGCAGTACGAGGACTTCTGCGCGGAGCTCGGTCATCAGCCGGGCGACGTCGGACTGGCCTGGTTGCTGCACCAGCCGGCGGTCACCGCCCCGATCGTGGGCCCCCGCACCCTGGACCAGTTGGATGCCGCGGTGCGCGCGCTCACGGTGTCCCTCGACGCCGAAGCCCTCGCCCGGCTGGACGAGATCTTTCCCGGCCGAAAGCCGGCGCCGGAGCACTACGCCTGGTGACACCGGAACGCACACTCGACACTCTCAGTGCGGCCGCACACTCCGTGCGGCCGCACGGCCAGACACCGGCTTCGCCCGGGGATTGAAGGACTCATGAAGACCAGGCTCATCGCCCACCGCGAGGTCAGCGCCATCGGACTCGGCGGCATGCCGATGTCGATCGAGGGGCGACCGGATTCCGCACGCTCCGTGGCCACGATCCATGCCGCCCTCGAGGCCGGCGTGACCCTCTTCGACACGGCGGATTCGTACCACCTGCACAGTGACGAGGTCGGCCACAACGAAACCCTCATCGCCGGAGCGATCGCGTCGTGGGGCGGCGACACGTCGACCGTGCTCGTGGCGACGAAGGGCGGGCACCTCCGGCCGGGAGACGGCACCTGGACGATCGACGGCCGACCCGAGCACCTGAAGCGGGCCGCCGAAGCGTCGCTGAAACGCCTCGGCGGCGACGCGATCGGGCTCTACCAGTTCCACCGGCCCGACCCGGCCGTGCCGTACGCCGACTCGATCGGGGCCCTGCGCGAGCTGCTCGACGCCGGCACCATTGAGCTGGCCGGAATCTCCAATGCGAACCCGGAGCAGATCCTGCTGGCCCGGGAGATCCTGGGCGGCCGGCTGGCATCCGTGCAGAACCAGTTCTCCCCGGCGTTCCGCAGCAGCGAGCCCGAGCTGCGCCTCTGCGACGAGCTCGGCATCGCGTTCCTGCCCTGGCGCCCGCTCGGCGGCATCCTGTCTGCCGCGTCACTCGGCGACCGGTTCCCGGCGTTCGCGTCCGTCGCGGCCGCACGCGGCGTGAGCCCGCAGGTGGCCTGCCTCGCCTGGCACCTGTCGAAGTCGCCGCACGTGATCCCGATCCCGGGCGCCTCCCGCCCGGAAAGCATCCGGGACTCGGTTCAGGCGACCGAGTTCACGCTCACGGCAGAGGAGTCGGCGACGCTCGACGCCGCCTGAATGGGCACGCAGCTGAGCGGTTGAGCAGCTGGGCAGCTGCCCACCTGGCCGGGGCAGGCCTAGTGGCGCTCCCCGTCAGCGGCAGCCCCTCCGAAAGCGCCCGTCGCCTCGAGCACGGCGCGGCCCAGCGTGTGGAAGTGCAGGTTGAATCCGAGCACGGCCGGGGTCGAGTCCGGGTCGACCTCGAGTCTCGCCACGTCGACCGCGTGCACGATGAACTGGTACCGGTGGGTGCCGGTGCCGGCCGGCGGTCCCGCGCCGACGAAGGCCGGCTGGCGTGCCTCATTGGGCAGGATGACCGCGCCGGGGGGCAGCAGACGCCCGCCGGGCGCTCCGGCCCCGGCCGGGAGGGAGGTGCACGTCGCCGGCAGGTTGAAGGCCGCCCAGTGCCAGTACCCGGAACCGGTCGGCGCGTCGGGGTCGTACACGGTCACGGCGAAGCTCTTCGTGCCGGCCGGGAACCCCGACCAGGACAGCTGCGGCGACACGTTCCGGCCGCCGGACCCGAGGCCGAACTGCGCCGCGGCGAGCGGGGCCCCGTCGGTCATGTCGGTGCTGGTCAGGGTGAAGAGCGGGACTTCGCCGAAGCGGGCGAGAGGATCGTTCAGGGCCATGTGGCCTCCTATGGTTGGCAGCAGTTTAGACGACCGGCCCGGGCTGCGCCTGCGGCGAGAACCGTGCGTCAACCTCGGTAAAATGGGGTCGTGGCCATTCCGAAGATTCTGCTCTACTACGTCTTCACGCCGCTTTCCGACCCGGAGGCCGTGCGCCTCTGGCAGCGGGACCTGTGCGAATCGCTCGGTCTCCGCGGTCGTATCCTGATCTCGAAGGACGGCCTGAACGGCACCCTCGGCGGTGACCTCCCCGCGCTCAAACGCTACCTGCGCAAGACCCGTGAGTACGCCCCGTTCAAGCAGCTCGACGTCAAGTGGAGCGAGGGCACCGGGCTCGACCCGGCCGGCCTGAGCCTCGACTTCCCCCGGCTGGTCGTGAAGGTGCGCGATGAGATCGTGAGCTTCGGCGCCCCCGGGGAGCTGAGGGTGGACGCCGGCGGAGTGGTCGGCGGCGGCACGAAACTGTCCCCGGCCGAGCTGCACGCCCTGGTCGAGGAGCGCGGCGATGACGTGGCCTTCTTCGACGGGCGCAACGCGTTCGAGGCGGAGATCGGCCGGTTCAGGAACGCGATCGTGCCGGACGTGGCCAACACGCGCGAGTTCGTGGCCGAGCTCGAGAGCGGCAAATACGACCACCTCAAGGACCGGCCGGTGGTCACCTACTGCACCGGAGGCATCCGTTGTGAGGTGCTCAGCTCACTGATGAAGGACCGCGGCTTCGGCGAGGTCTACCAGCTCGACGGCGGCGTCGTGCGGTACGGCGAGGCGTTCGGCGACGACGGGCTCTGGAACGGGTCGCTGTACGTCTTCGACCAGCGGATGTCCGTGGACTTCAGCGGCCACGTCGCCGTGATCGGCCACTGCACCGTGTGCGGCGAGCCGACCAAGAACATGCTCAACTGCCGCGATGCCTCGTGCCGGGAACAGCTCGTGGTCTGCCCGGCCTGCGTCGCGGCCGACCCCCCGGCCTGCTCCGCTCACACCGCGGCCTGACCGGCCGGGCCGAGGTCGGCCTGTCGGCCTGGTCGTCCGGGTCGTCCGGGTCGTCCGGGTCGTCCGGGTCGTCCGGGTCGTCCGGGTCGTCCCCCGCGCCCCGCGCCCCTAACGAATTCGACGGAGATTTTGCCGAAAATGGGCCGGAACACACCGGATACGTGTTTTTAGAGCAGAATCTCCGTCGAATTGGTTCAGGGCGGGAGGTGCGGGCGACTGCGGGCACGGGGGCGCACTCACTAGGCTGGGGCCAGCACCAGATGGAGGGGGCCACGGATGCCGGTCGGCGCGATCATCGAGTTCAGTCACGTCACCAAGCGGTTCGGCGGGGTGACCGCGGTCAACAATCTCTCGTTCAGCGTGGAACCGGGCCGCGTCACGGGTTTCCTCGGCCCCAACGGCGCCGGCAAGACCACGACTCTGCGGGTGCTGCTCGGACTGGTCACCCCCACCTCGGGAATGGCCACCATCGGCGGCATCCGTTACCGGAGCCTGCCCCAGCCCCTCCGCACCGTCGGCGCCGCGCTCGAAGCCGCCAGCTTCCACCCCGGCCGCACGGCCCGCAACCACCTGGCCGTTTACGCGATCGCGGCCGGCCTGCCCCGCGCCCGCGTGGACGAGGTGCTGCACACCGTCGGGCTCGACGCCCACGGCGACCAGCGGGTCGGCGGGTATTCGCTCGGCATGCGCCAGCGGCTCGGCCTGGCCTTCACCCTGCTGGGCGACCCGGGCGTGCTGGTGCTCGACGAACCGATCAACGGCCTCGACCCCGAGGGGATCAAATGGATCCGCGGCTTCCTGCGCGCGATGGCCGACGAGGGTCGCACCGTGCTGGTGAGCTCCCACCTGCTCTCAGAGGTGCAGCAGAGCGTCGATGACGTCATCATCATCGCGCAGGGCGAGCTCGTTCACCGCGGGCCGCTGTCCAGCCTCGAAACGCAGATCGCGCCCCGCATCATCGTAGACTCCCCCGACCGCGCGGCCCTCGCGGCGGCGCTCGGTCGGGCCGGGATCGAGTTCACGACCGGCCGCACCGGGCTGCTGGCCGCCGCGCCGGACCCGGCGCTGATCGGTCACATCGCCTTCACGGCCGGGGTGGAGGTCAGCGCCCTGCACCGCCAGAAGAAGGGGCTCGAAGACGCCTTCCTCGCCCTGGTGAACGACAACGCCCACGGCCACCCGCACGACGAACACCCGAACGACGAGCAGCCGCACGACGGGAAGCCGCACGGCAGCAATCCCAACGACACCGAGCCGCACGGCACCGGAGGCGAGCCGGCATGACCCCCTTCCTGCGCGCGATCCGCGCCGAATTCGCCAAGACACTGACCACACGGATGTGGTGGGTGCTGGCCGCCGTGATGTTCGGCTACATCGCGCTGCTGGCCGGCGGCCTCGCCGCCCTGTTCGCCGGAATCGAAAGCGGCGCCATCAGCCCCGACGCCGCCGGAACGGGCGGCCAGGGCGCCCCGCCGCTCGGCAGCCTCCCGCCGCTGGTCTACAGCTTCGCCTCCTCCGTCGGCTACGTGTTCCCGGTGCTGCTGGGCGCCCTGTCCACCACGGGCGAGTTCCGGCACCAGACCCTGACGCCCACGTTCCTCGCGAACCCCCGCCGCGGCCAGGTGCTGGGGGCGAAGACCGTGACCCTGTTCCTCGCGGGGGCGGGCTTCGGCGTCGTGGCGCTGCTGGCATCCGTCGGGGTGGGCGCACTCGTGATCGGGGCCTTCGGCGTCGACCCGCTGCTCGGCGACAGCGGCACCTGGGCGCTGATCGGGCGCACCGTGCTGGCCATGGCGATGTGGGCCGGCGTCGGCGTGGGGCTCGGCGTGCTGGTGCCCAGCCAGGTGGCCGCGGTCGTGATCGTGCTCGCCTTCACCCAGTTCGTCGAACCGCTGTTGCGCTTCGCGTCGATGTTCACCGAAGTAACGGCGGGCATCGGCAACTACCTGCCCGGCGCCGCCTCCGACGCCCTGGTCGGGGCCAGTTTCTTCACCATCGCCAGCCCGACCGGGACCAGCACGGCGATGCTGGAGTGGTGGCAGGGCGGCCTCGTCCTGCTCGCCTACGCGGTCGCGGCCACCGTCGGCGGCTACTTCGTCAGCTGGAAGCGCGACGTCACCTGACCTCCCCGCGACCGGACCGGACGCACGTAGGCTCGACTCATGGGTAACGAGACACAGTTCCGCGCAATCGTCGTCGATCGAACCGAAAACGATGAGGGCAAGAAGGTGCAGTCCGCGGCCCTGCGGGTGGTGGACGACGCCTTCCTGATGGACGGCGACGTCACCATCGCCGTCGACTACTCCAGCATCAACTTCAAGGACGGCCTGGCCCTGACCGGTCGCCCGGGGGTCGTGCGCGTCTGGCCGCTGATCGCGGGCATCGACCTGGTCGGCCGGGTGCTGCACAGCGAGGACCCGCGCTGGCAGGCCGGGGACCAGGTCATCCTGAACGGGGCGGGCCTCAGCGAGACCCACCACGGCGGTCTGGCCGAGCGGGCCCGGGTCTCCGGCGACTCGCTGGTGCGTCGGCCGGAGGGCATCAGCGCCCGTCGGGCCGCGGCGATCGGCACGGCCGGGTTCACGGCGATGCTCTCCGTGCTCGCACTCGAGCGCGGCGGGATCACCCCCGACTCCGGCGACATCCTGGTCACGGGCGCCGGCGGCGGCGTCGGCAGCGTCGCGGTGGCCCTGCTGTCCCACCGGGGCTACCGGGTGACCGCCTCGACCGGCCGCATCGACGAACTCGGCGACTACCTGCGCGGGCTCGGCGCCGCCGAACTCGTCGACCGCCGCACGCTCAGCGAGCCCGGCAAACCGCTGCAGCCCCAGCGCTGGGCCGGCGCCATCGACTCGGTCGGCAGCACGACCCTCGCCAACGTCCTCGCCCAGACCAACTACGGCGGCGTGGTCACATCGTGCGGCCTGGCCCAGGGCGCCGACCTGCCCGCGACGGTGATGCCGTTCATCCTGCGCGCGGTCAGCCTCGTCGGGGTCAACTCGGTCGAGGCCCCGCTGCCCCAGCGCCAGCAGGCCTGGCGGCGCCTCGCCACCGACCTCGACCTGGAGCTGCTCGACAGCCTGACCGAGGTCGTCCCGCTCGACGCCGCGTTCGACGCGGGCGCGCGCATCCTCGCCGGCACGCTGCACGGCCGCACGGTCGTCGACGTCCGGCGGTAGCCGCGGCGCCGCACGCGGCCGCAGCGGCGCGGCCGGCGCTACAGCTTGAGCGACGCGATCAGGTCCGGCGCGTGGTTGGTCGTGAGGAGCACGCGGGAGAAGTCCTCATCGACGAGGTCGATGACGACCGCCGGCCGCCGGCGCTTGATCGCCAGGAAGTCCTTGCCGCCGTGGAACTTCCAGGTTCCGACCGCGAGCAGGAGCGGCACCTCCAGCCCGGGGGCACGGATGCCGCGGATCCAGATCCACGGATCATCCGTGATCGTGACCGAACGGATGTTCTCGCGCGCCACCACGAGGTCCTCTTTGCGCAGCGAGATGGTGCGCTCCGCCTTCGTCAGGTGGATCTCGAGCCGGTCGGGGTGAACGCGGAGGGAAGCCATCGTCCTAGTCTGCCTGTTCCGGCCGGAATTTCTTTTATCGACAACCTCACAAAGGAATAACGTCCCCTGGGCGGATGCTCACACCTGGGCGGATGCTCACACCGGGGCGGTCGCCGCCGCCGCGGCTTTCGCGGCGGTCGGCAGGGCATCGAGGATCCAGCCGAGCGCGCTCTCGTCGTGGGCCGCGGAGACGAACCAGGCCTCGAACACCGACGGCGGCAAGGAGATGCCCTGGTCCAGCATGGAGTGGAAGAACGGGCCGTAGCGGAACGCGTCCTGCCGCTGCACCTGCGCGTAGTCCCGGGGTGCGGAGGCCGCGGCCTCGTCCCCGAAGACGAAGCTGAACAGGTTGCCGGCGCGTTGCACTGCGTGGGCGACGCCCTCGGCCGAGAACGCGGCCGACACGGCCTCGGAGAGCAGCAGGGCCGTGGCGTCGAGCTGCGCGTAGACGCTGTCGTCCAGGGCGCTGAGGGTCGCGATTCCGGCGGCCACGGCCACCGGGTTCCCGGAGAGGGTGCCGGCCTGGTAGACCGGGCCGTTCGGCGCGAGGAAGTCCATCACGTCGGCCCGGCCGCCGAGGGCCGCGACCGGGAGGCCGCCGCCGATGACCTTGCCGAAGGTGAAGAGGTCGGGTGTGTATCGGGTCGGGGCGGCCTCGGGACCGGTGTTGTCGGGACCGGTGTTGTCCAGGCCCCAGTAGCCCGCGCGGCCGACCCGGAAGCCGGTCAGCACCTCGTCGATGATCAGGAGCGCGCCGTTCTCATGCGCGATCTCGGTGATGGCGGCGTTGAAGCCGGGGTCGGGCGCGACCACGCCCATGTTCGCGGCCGCGGCCTCGGTGATCACGGCGGCGATGCGCCCGGGGTGCGCGGCGAAGGCGGCACGCAGAGCGTCGAGGTCGTTGTAGGGCAGCACGAGGGTCTGCGCGGCGGTCGCAGCGGTCACTCCGGCGGACCCGGGCAGCGCCAGGGTGGCCAGGCCCGACCCGGCCTGGGCCAGCAGCCCGTCCGAGTGGCCGTGGTAGTGGCCGGCGAACTTGATCAGCAGGTCACGGCCGGTGAAACCGCGGGCCAGGCGGATGGCCGTCATGGTGGCCTCGGTGCCGGTGGACACCAGGCGCAGCTTCTCGACGGCGCCGACGCGCTCCTCGATCAGTTCGGCCAGCACGGTCTCGCCCGGTGTGGAGGCGCCGAAGGAGAGACCGAGGGCGGCGGCATCCTGCACGGCCTGCACCACGTCCGGGTGGGCGTGGCCGAGGATGGCCGGCCCCCACGAGCTGACCAGGTCGACGTACTCGCGCCCGTCGGAATCGGTGACGTAGGCGCCCTTCGCCTTGACCAGGAAGAGCGGGGTGCCGCCGACCGAGCGGAAGGCCCGTACAGGCGAGTTCACGCCGCCGGGGATGGCGCGCTGCGCCCGGGCGAACAGATCGTCGTTGCGGGTCATCAGCGGGCCTGCCTTTCGTTCAGCCAGGTGGCGAGTTCGACCGCCCAGTAGGTGAGCACGGCGTCCGCGCCGGCGCGACGGATGCTGAGGACGGACTCCTCGACGGCCCGGCGGCGGTCGATCCAGCCGTGGGCCGCGGCGGCCTCGATCATGGCGTATTCGCCGGACACCTGGTATGCCCAGACCGGAATATCACTAACGGCGGCCACATCGGACAAAACGTCCAGGTAACTCATGGCCGGCTTCACCATCACGATGTCCGCACCCTCGCTGATGTCGAGCAGCGCCTCGCGCACCCCTTCCCGGCGGTTGGCCGGGTCGAGCTGGTACGTGCGCCGGTCGCCCTCGAGGGTCGACTCCACGGCGTCGCGGAAGGGGCCGTAGAAGGCAGAGGCGTACTTGGCGGAATATGCGAGCACGGCCGTGTTCACGAAGCCGCTCTGGTCGAGCGCCTCGCGCACGGCGGCCACCTGGCCGTCCATCATGCCGCTGAGCCCGAGCAGCTGAGACCCTGAGGCGGCCTGCACGAGCGCCATCTCGCGATAGCGCTCGAGGGTCGCGTCGTTGTCGACGCTGCCGTCGACGGAGAGCACGCCGCAGTGGCCGTGGTCGGTGAACTCGTCCAGGCACAGGTCGGTCTGCACGGAGAGGGCGTCGCCGACCTCGTCGGCCAGCGCGCGGGTGGCGGCGTTGAGGATGCCGTCGGGGTCGGTGGCTCCGGACCCGACGGCGTCGCGCACGGACGGCACGCCGAACAGCATCACGCCGCCGATGCCTGCCGCCGCGGCCTCCGTGACGGCCCGGCGGGCGCTGTCGATGGTGTGCTGCACCACCCCGGGCATCGACTGGATCGGAACGGCGTCGCCGCTCCCCTCCCGCACGAACATGGGCAGGACCAATTCAGACGGGTGCAGACGGATTTCGGTGGCCAGGCGGCGGAGCGCGGGAGAGTTGCGCAACCGTCGCGGGCGGATGACGGGGGTTATCACTCGTCAACCCTACGTCGCCCGGCTGGACGAGGGCACCCGGCCCGGCCGTGCGCGAACAGAGAGGATCCACCCACGCCGGCGCGCCTATTCCGTTGAACCCGTGGCCTGCGGGTGGGCTCGGGTGCGGGCTCGGCGGCCGCGGCCGGCACCGCCGGCCTGACTGGCCCGGTGGGCGCGGTGGTCCTGGCCCGGTACCCAGGTACGGGTGGGATCGAAGCAGACCGGTGCCATCACCTCGGGTTTGCCCCGCACCATGCGGATCAGCCACCCCGAGGTCTCGATGCTGTGATGGTGGAACCAGCACAGCAGCACCCCGTTGTTGATGTCGGTGGGGCCGTGGTTGGCCCAGGGGATGATGTGGTGCACCTCGGCCCAGGCTGCGTTGACCTGGCAGCCCGGGATGATGCAGCCGCCGTCGCGGGCGGCGATCGCGCGGCGTTGGGCCTGGCTGAAGAATCTTTCCTTGCCGCCGAGGTAGAGGACCTCCCCGT
>NZ_SOGM01000059.1:0-15781 GCF_004403545.1 Cryobacterium sp. TmT2-59
TTCTTTCCTTGACAGTCAGAAACCTAGACAGGAAGCGGCGTGCGGCCGTTAAGGCGCTCCGAAAGACCCACAGATGCAGCAGGAGAGCCAAAATCTCCGTCGAATTGGTGCGCGCGGGGCGGAGTTGACTGCGGCGCTACTGCAGGATGGCGGGCACCTCGGTCAGCCGGCGAGTGATGATCAGTTGGTCGAGAACGGGTGTGCTAACCAGGCCGGGGTCCGCATATGCCGGAAACCGCATGAACTCGCCAAAGACACGATTCGGGCCACCTAACGAATTCGACGATGTCCTCCTCGCTGATCAGCACCGTGCCCTGGCCGGCGGCGGCGAGCACCCGCTGACGCCCTCGGCCGGCATGGCATGATTTGGCCGGTCGGGTTGCGGAATTTGGCGACAGGCCAATAGTGCCATTGGATGGTGTTCCATGACCCGTCGTCTCACCCAGCTGCTCATCGGCCTCTTCCTGTACGGCATCGGGATCGCGCTGATCGTGCGCGGCGGCATCGGCGTCGCCCCCTGGGACGTGCTCACGCAGGGCATCGACAGCCGCACCCACCTCGGCTTTGGGCTCGTCACCATCCTGATCAGCGGTGTGGTGCTGCTGCTCTGGATCCCGATCCGGCAGAAGCCCGGCGTCGGCACCGTGATGAACGCGCTCCTGGTCGGACCGGCAGCGGATGTCGGCCTGCGACTGATCCCGGCGGACCTCGACCTCTGGCTACGCGTGCTCCTGTTCGCGGCCGGCCTGCTGACTCTCGCGGTGGCAACCGGCCTCTACATCGGCGCACACTTCGGCCCCGGCCCGCGCGACGGGTTGATGACCGGCCTGCACAAACGCACCGGCTGGCGCATCTGGATCGTGCGCACCGGCATCGAGGTCATCGTGCTCGGCATCGGCTGGGCCCTCGGCGGCAACGTGGGCATCGGCACGGTTCTCTTCGCGGTGCTCGTCGGCCCGCTCTGCCACTGGACCATCCCGCTCTTCGCGATCACCCTCCCGGCCGCCGCCGCGGACCCCCGGCTCGAGGAGGCCCTCGAAGGCGACACGACCCCCACGGAACCCTCGATCGACAGCCCCGCCAACTGACGCCCCGCCCCACCGGCCGCGAGAGCCGCGAGAGGAGGAAGGGGGACGGGAAGGGGGACGGGAAGGGGGACGGGCAGGGGGACGGGCAGGGGGACGGGCAGGGGGACGGGAAGGGGGACGGGAAGGGGGACCGGGCGCAGCCGCTCAGCCGCAGAAGTCGGCGATCGTGCCGGCCAGCATATCGGTCAGCCGGTAGACGGATGCCTCATCCGCCCACTCCGTGTCGGCGTGCGCGCCGCCGCCGGCCACGCCCACGACCAGGCACGGGATGCCCGCCTCGTGGATCAGTCCCGCGTCGGTCCAGAAGGGCTCGCCGCGCACCGTCTGGCTGTGGCCGAGCACCCGCTCGGCCTGGGCGCTGAGCGTGCGCACGATCGCCCAGGCCGGGTCGGCCTCGAACGCGGCCCGGGCGACCAGCCGGGTGAGCCGGTAGGCGAAGTCGGGCACGCCCGCCGCGAGCCGGTCGAGGAGGCCCCGGAGTTCGGCCTCGACTGCGTCGGGGGTCTGCCCGGGCAGCGTGCGCCGCTCGATCGTGAGGGTGCAGACCGCGGCGACGGTTGCGGCATCCGTGCCCCCGGTGATGGTCGAGACCCGCACGGTGCCGTGACCGAGCAGCGGATGCGCCGGCGCCGCCTCGATCTCCGCCCGCAGCCCGTCGAGGGCGGAGAGCACCAGCCCGGCGTGCGCGATGGCGTCGACGCCCCGCTCCGGCTGGGAGCCGTGGGCGGCGAGTCCGGTGAGCTCAACCTCGAACCAGGCGAAGCCCCGGTGCGCGAGCGTGAGGCACAGTTCGCTGGGCTCGGCCACGATCGCCGCGTCGGCGCGGAACCGGGCCAGCGCCTCCTCGGTGCCGAGGCTGCCGAACTCCTCGTCGGCGACGAGGGTGACGAGCACGTCCCCGGCGAGCGCGGACACCCCGGAGGTCCCTCCGCTCGTGGCGCGCGCCGCCGCGACGAGGATGGCGGCGACCCCGCCCTTCATATCGAAGGAGCCGCGCCCGAACACGCGTCCGTCCCGCCGTTCGCCGGCGAACGGGTCGCCGAGGTAGCCGCCGACCCCGACGGTGTCGAGGTGGCCGTTGAGCATCAGGGATCGCCCGCCGCCGGTGCCGCGTCTGAGCCCGACGATCGTGGGGCGCCCGGGGTGCCGCTCGAGGCGGTGCACCTCGAACCCGTGGCCGGTGAGCCAGTCGGCGCACCAGGCCGCGATCATACGTTCGCCGGCCGCGCCCAGCACGAGGTCGGGGTTGACCGAATCGATGGCGATGAGCGCCTGCATCACGGCGACCGGGTCGGGTCCTGGCTCTGGATTCACACCCCCAACCTAGCGGCCGGATGCGCCCCGCCCACCCGTTTGCGAGAGCGGTTCGGTACCATGTGGCATGCACGATGGCGCGGCACCCGAAACGACGACTTCGGCCCCACGGATGGCCCCGCGCGCCTCCTGGGGACTGCTGCCGGCGGCGCTGCTCTCGGCCTCGGCCGTGCTGCTGTTCGGTCTGCGCGACCCGGTCTCCGGCTACACCGTGCTCGCCGCCGCGGTCGGGCTCGCCTTCCTGATCGACCGGGCCCTGTTCCGGGACCTGCTTCTGATCGCGGTCGGGCTGCTGATCATCAGCACTATCTCGGTCGAGGCCCACATCAGCTACCCGAACATGGCCCTGATGGGCAGCGTGCTCACCCTCTCGGTGCTCGTGCCGTACCTGGCCTCGCGCTACCTCTACCGCGACCACGCCATCCGGTTCCCGATCCGCACCGGCCAGCGCTGGACCGCCCTGGAGCGCTGGTACCTGCCGCTCGTGGTGCTGCTGGGCTACCTCATCCTGCCGACCTATTTCATTCGGTCGGGGGCGTACCGCAACTGGCCGACGGTCACCGCTCCCGACGAGATCGCCCGGCTTTTCGTGGGCGTGGGCTTCGTGGGCATCTGGGACGAACTGTTCTTCATCTGCACGGCGTTCGCCCTGCTGCGCCGGCACTTCCCCGACTGGCAGGCGAACCTGCTGCAGGCCGTCATCTTCACCTCGTTCCTCTGGGAGCTGGGCTACCAGAGCTGGGGCCCGCTGATGACCTTCCCGTTCGCGCTGCTGCAGGGCTACACATTCAAGCTCACCAAGTCACTGACCTACGTCGTGTGCGTGCACCTGCTGTTCGACCTGGTGGTCTTCCTGGTGATCGTGCACGCGCACACGCGGGACTGGCTGCCGATCTTCGTCTACTGAGACTGAGACTGAGACTGAGACTGAGACTGAGACTGAGACTGAAGCTGAGCTACCCCGCGGCCGCCGCCGGAACCGGGCACACCGTCCCCGCCTCGAGGTCGGCCCGGGCCGCGTCCTCCGACCAGGGCAGGGTCAGCGGCTCCCGGTCCGTGCCGGCCGCCGTGGCCGGGGTGGCGATGGCGGCCAGCTGCCGGGCCAGCGCCAGGGCGAAGTTGCCTCCGGCGGTCGAGTTGTTCAGCGCGACCACCACCGTCAGACCCCCGGCGGGATCGGACAGGGTCGCCGAGATGAATCCGGGGATCGCCCCCGCCCGCCCGCGCAGCGGGCCCAGCTGCTCGGCGCCCAGGCCGTAGCGCCGCCAGGCGGGAGCGTTGGCGTCCTGCGCCACGGTGGACCACTGGACCTCCACGGATGCCGGGCCGAGCACACTGCCCACGGCGAGCGCGTCCGCCCACGTGCGCATGTCCGCCAGTGTCGAGACGACGCCGCCGGCCACACCGGTCATCGAGATGGACAGCTCGGTGTCGTCGAGCATGATCTCGCAGTTCGGCTGGCCGTCCGTGCTGCGCTGCGTCGCGTAGCCCTGCGGATGCGCGCCGGGGATCTGCAGGTCGTCGGCAGCCGGGAACGAGGTGTCATCCAGGTTCAACGGGTTGAAGATGTACTGGCGGTAGAGCGCGCGCCAATCCTTGCCGGTGGCCTGCTCGAGCGCCATGCCGAGCAGAACGATCCCGGTGCTCGACTGCACCCAGGTGCCACCCGGCGCACCCGTCCGGGGCGCGGACAGTCCATTCGACACAAGCTCCAGCGCCGGCCAGGAGCGGGTCGGGTTGTTCACGAACTGAGCCGTCTGTTCCGTGTCCTGGCCGGCCAGACTGGACGTGTTCTGACACAGCTGGCCGAGTGTGATGTCCCCGACGCCGACGAGGCGGCCCAGGTAGGTGGCGACCGGGTCGTCGAGCGCGACCGTGCCCTCCTCCACGAGCCGGAGTAACACGGTGCAGGTCATCGCGGTGGTGTTCGTCCCGATCCGGAACCGCATCTCCGTGCTCATCGCCTCCGTGCCGCCGATGGTCGTCGTCCCCGGCGCGGCCTCCCATTCGCCGGTTCCGTCGGCCCAGACGCCCACCACGGCCCCGGATGCCCCGGACCGGCCGATCGCGTCGGCCACGGCCGCGTCCAGGCGCTCGGTGACATCGACCGTGAATGCCCCGCCTTTCCGGTGCCCGCCCCCGCCGGCGTCCGGTGAACATCCCGACAGGACGCCCGACACCACGACGGCTGCGACAACCAGCGCCACCGGCCTGATCGATCTGCGCCGGCGCAACCTCCCCCTGCGTGCTCCGATGCGATCCCCCATGAAAATTTCCACTGCATTCCCCCCATGCCTGCCTCCAGAATGCCTCATCCGGGCACCGCGAACCTGACCGCCACACTTGCCATTCACAGAAACGCGATATATCTTGATTCGAACACGTCGCGATATATCGCGACAAACCTGTGGGCATCCGCTTCACACGGATGCCGCGGCACGAAGGAGAATTCAATGGCCCTGGAAAAATGGCTGGTCAACCCTGGACAAACCAAGGTGATCGATATCGAGCTGGTGCGCAATCTCAAGGTGGGCATGATCGGCGGCAAGATCGACGTCATCGGCCACGACGACCCGGTGACCCGGGTTGAAGTGCACAGCGTGAGCGGCAAGGATCTCAAGATCTCGCTCGACGGCGACACCCTGGAGATCGACCACCCCCAGCTGCGCTGGGACAACTTCATCGAGGTGTTCGCCTCATTCCGCGGCACCGCGAAGGCCGACGTCAGCATCATGGTCCCCCGCGACGTCGCGCTGAAATTCGGCGTGATCACGGCCGACGCCCTGATCTCCGGGCTCCGCAACGGCGGCCGCGTCAGCACTGTGTCGGGCGACATCGTGGTCGACGGGGTGACCGGCGACCTCGAGCTCAATGGCGTGAACGGCGAGATGCAGGTGCGCAACCACGACGGCAGCATCGTCGCGCACACGGTCTCCGGCGAGATCACGGCCAGCGGCGACATCCGCAGGTTCAGCCTCGACGGCGTCACCAGCGATGTCTTCCTCGACATCGAGGGCACCCCGGATTCCATCAACACGAACACGGTCAGCGGCAACCTGACCGTGCGCCTCGGCGCGGACGTCGGGACCAAGTACCACCTCAATACCGTGTCCGGCACCCTGCAGCTCGACGACCAGACGATCCGCGGCACCTTCGGCAAGGGCTACGAATCCAGCACCGGCGTGCTCGACGGCAGCTGGCTCGACCTGTACGCCAACTCGGTCTCCGGTGACATCTCCGTGGTGCGGCGGAGCGCCGAGGCCGGCGGCCCCCAGGGCGAGTCCGCCGCCGACACGGCCGGGGAGGTGTGGGAATGACCCCCGTCTTCGCGCACGGCAGCCTGCGCCTCTACCTGCTCAGCCTGCTGGCCGAACAGCCCCGGCACGGCTATGAGCTGATCCAGGCGCTCAGCGACCGGTTCGGCGGAACCTATATTCCCAGCGCCGGAACGATCTACCCGCGCCTGGCCAAGCTGGAAGAGGAAGGCCTGGTCACCAAGTCGACGGACGGCCGTAAGACCGTCTACGAGATCACCGACGCCGGACGCGCCGAACTGCTCGCCCGCCAGGGTGAACTCGACGCGATCGAGACCGAGGTCACGGACTCCGTTCGGCGGCTGGCCGATGAGGTGCGCTCGGGAGTCACCGCGGCGATGAAGAGTCTGCGCGCCGACCTGGCCTCCGCCAAACGCCAGGCCAGGGGAGAGGGTCCCGTCCGGGGAGCCGGCGGCACAGGCACGAGCGGCTCCGGAAGCACCGGTCCGGGCGCGGACCCGCGGGCCGAGTCGAGTCGCGCCATCCACGAGGCCGACATGGTGTTGAACGAATTCCGTCAGCAGCTGCGGGCGGACCTGCGCGGGCAGGCCTCCCGCTCGCTGGTGCCCGCCGACACCGTGCCGGAGCTGCGCCGCCGCCTGGCCGAGGTGCGCGAGGGCATCCTCGCCTCACTCTCCCGCTGAACCACCTCTGCCGCTGAACCCGTGCGGGCCGCCGCGCAACCCGCCGTCAGGCGGAGCGCTCGGCGACCTGCTCGGGGGTGGGGTGGTGCACCTGCGTGCGCTCCCCCGAGCGGTCGATCTCGTGCAGGGACATCAGGGCCCCGCAGATGGGGCAAACCGATCGGGCCTGCGTCGCCTGCACCTCTTCTGCACTGACCGTGTCGTACGGCCCGAGGGGCGGCGGGCCGATCCAGGGCAGGAGCCGGCCGTTGAGGCGGGCGATGACGCCGGCCAGGCCGCGCTCGGCGCGCGGCTTCTTGTTAGTACGTGTCATAATCATTAGTGTACTAACTAAAGCCGATGGAAGGTTGCCCGAGTGACGGATGCCGCCGACCTCCTCCGCCTCGAGGACCAGGTCTGCTTCGCGTTGGCGATCGCGTCGCGCAGCGTGATCTCGATCTACCGCCCGATCCTCGAGCCCTATGGGCTCACCCATCCGCAGTACCTGGTCATGCTGGCGCTCTGGGGGCGCAGCCCCCGCTCGGTGAAGGACCTCGCCGTGGAGCTCCGCCTCGAGCCGGCCACCCTGTCGCCGCTCCTGAAGCGGCTGGAGGTCGCCGGTTTGGTCACCCGGGAGCGCAACGAACACGACGAACGCGTGCTCGACGTATCCCTCACCGACGCCGGGTGCCTGCTGCGCGAGGAGGCCCGCACGATCCCCCCGCGCATCATCGACAGGCTCGGAATGAGCATGGATGAACTCGATGTTCTGCGCCGGTCGCTGTGGCGGGTTATCGAGGCGTCACACACGCACTGACCCCGCGCAGGCGACACGCCGCAGGGTCGGCACTCTGTCACTGTTTTGTCAGAAGTGTGCAAGGGAGTAGTGTCGACCCTCGTGACTCCAGAGGTAAGCCCCCCGGCACCAGAAACACGATCACCGAAACGGTGGATCATCGGCGACCCTCTCTCGACGGAGAAGCTCGAAGGCCAGTTGCTGCCCAAGCACCTCGCCCTGCCGATCTTCGCGAGCGACCCGCTGTCGAGCGTGGCCTACGCCCCGCAAGAGCTCCTGATGATCCTCACCCTCGGCGGGCTGGCCTTTCTCAGCTTCGCACCGTGGGTCGCGGCCGTCGTCGTGCTGCTGCTCGTGGTGGTCACCGCCTCCTACCGCCAGCTGATCAAGGCGTACCCGTCCGGCGGCGGCGACTACGAGGTCGCGCACAAGAACCTCGGCGAGAAGGCCGGCCTGGTCGTCGCCTCCGCCCTGCTGGTGGACTACGTCATGACCGTGGTCGTGTCGGTGGCCAGCGGCGTGGATAACATCATCTCCGCCCTCCCGGGACTCGCTCCCTTCCGGGTGGAGTTCGCCGTCTTCTTCGTGATCCTGCTGGCGGCGGTCAACCTGCGGGGTGTGCACGAATCCAGCAAGGCGTTCGCCATCCCGACCTACCTCTTCATCGCGAGCGTGCTCCTGATGGTCGTCGTCGGTCTCACCCGGGTCGCCCTGGGCGACACCCCGATGGCCGAATCCGCGGGCTACGAGGTGGAGGCCCAGAACCTCGCCCAGTCCGCGTTCATCCTGCTGCTGCTGCGATCCTTCGCCAGCGGATGCAGCGCGCTCACCGGCGTCGAGGCGATCGCCAACGGGGTGCCCGCGTTCAAGCATCCCAAGGTAAAGAACGCCCAGCGCACGCTGGTGCTCATGGGTGGCATCGCCATCACGCTCTTCGTCGGGCTGACGACCCTGGCCCTCTTCTCCAAGGTGCACTACGCGGAGAACCCCTGCGACCTGATCGGCTGGCAGGAATGCGCCACCTCCCCGCAGCGCAGCCTGATCGCGCAGATCGCGGCGGCCACCTTCGGCAACAACTCGATCATGTTCTTCGTGCTGCAGGCCGCGACCGCGGCCGTGCTCCTCCTGGCCGCCAACACGGCGTTCAACGGCTTCCCCCTGCTCGGCTCGGTGCTCGCCAAGGACTCCTACGCGCCGAAGTCGCTCAGCACCCGCGGTGACCGCCTGATCTACTCGAACGGCGTGCTGCTGCTCGCGTTCTTCGCCTGTGTGATCCTGGTCATCTACCAGGCCAACCTGACCGTGCTAATCCAGCTGTACATCATCGGCGTCTTCGTCTCCTTCACGCTCGGGCAGACCGGCATGGTGCGGCACTGGCTGTCCCTGCTCAAGACGAACCCGCCGAACCGGGCATCCATCGTCGCCAGCCTGTCCATCAACGGTTTCGGCGCCCTCCTGACCGGGGTGGTGCTGATCGTGGTGACCATCACCAAGTTCACCCACGGCGCCTGGCTAGTGTTCGTGCTGATGCCGGTGCTGTTCACCCTCATGCTCGGCGTCAACCGGTACTACCGGGACGTCGCCAAGGAAATCGAAGTCGACTCGGAGACGACGTTCGGCTCCCAGGGCGACCACGCGATCGTGCTGGTGGGCAAGATGCAGAAGCCCGTGCTCAAGGCACTCGACTACGCGATCGCCGCCCGGCACGAGAGCATCGAGGCCGTGCACATCTCGATCGACAACGAGGAGACCAAGGAGCTCAAGCGCGCCTGGGTGAAGCAGAACATCCAGGTGCCGCTGCACATCGTGCAGTCTCCCTACCGGGACATCAGCTGGCCGTTGATCAGCTACATCAAGGATCGTCGCGAGGACCACGGCTCCGAGGTCGTCACCGTGTACACGCCGATCTACATCGTGGGGCATTGGTGGGAGAGCCTGCTGCACAACCACAAGGCCCGGCGGCTGCGCCAGAAACTGATGCTCGTGCACGGCGTCACCATCGCGCTCGTGCCCTGGCTGCTCGACTCCTCCGAGCTCATCTACGGGCGGCGCTCACGCCCCGTGCCCGGGCAGGACCGGCGCGGCGAGCCCGTGCGTCCCCGCCCGATCCCACGGCGACCGCTCGCCCCGGCCACCAAGGAGATCCCGGTCAGGCAGTCGGCCGTCGTGGGCGTCACCCCGCCGAAGTCGCGGCCGTCGGCCGCCCGCCGGCGAAAGCGAAAGTAGCCATGCTGCGGCTGGGGTCGGCCGTCTTCCTGGGCGGAATGGCCGGCACCGGCCTCCGGCTCGGAATCGACCTGGCCCTCCCGCACGCTGACGCCGAATTCCCGGCCGGCACGCTCCTCGCCAATGTCGTCGGCGCGTTCCTGCTCGGCTGGCTGGTGGCCGGCCTCTGGACCCGGCCGGCCGTGCCGTCCTGGCTCAAGGCGGCCCTCGGGGGCGGCGTGCTCGGCTCGTTCACGACCTTCTCCGCCGTGATGGTCTCGCTGGTGGCGCTGGTCTCCGCGGGTTTCTCGCCGCTGGCCTGGGCCTATCTCGCGGCCACGCTCCTGCTCGGATTCGCGGCAGCGGCGCTGGGACTCCGGCTGGGCGGCCGGGCCGCGGCAGAGCGCCTTCCACTCGGCGGCACGGATGCCGGGGTCACCCCGTGAGCGTCGGCCTGGTCCTCGGCGTGCTCGTCTGCGGCGGCGCGGCAGCGGTCATCCGTTTCCTGGTGTCCCGCGCCCTGCCGGCCGGCCCCGGACGACTCCCCCTGGGCGTGCTGATCGTGAACGTTGTGGGCGCGCTGGTCGGCGGCGTCGTGCTCGGACTGGCCGAGCGCGCGGCCGTCTCTCCGGAACTGCGCCTGATCCTCCTGACCGGCGTCTGCGGCGGGCTGACCACCTTCAGCACCTGGAGCGTCGAGACGGTCGAACTCCTGCTCAGGGGGCGCTGGCGGGCCGGCGCGGTCAACCTGGTCGGCACTCTGCTGCTCGGATTCCTCGCCTGCGGCGCCGGGTATCTGCTCGCCCGCTCAGGCTGATCCCAGCGCGCGGTCGTACACTAGCGAGTGCGCGGTTTCAGAGCAGTGCACAGCGTCAAGCGCGTCAGTGGGGCCTGCGGGTCATCATGCTAAACTGACGGCTAGTTTTCACCATTCCGTTCGGCAACTCCCGGGAGATTCACTCCTCACCCGGCCTGGCATCGTTAGGGGGTCACGCATGGGGCGCGGCCGTCAAAAAGCAAAGCACACCAAGGTCGCCCGCGAGCTGAAGTATTTCAGCCCGGACACCAACTACAACGCGCTCGAACGCGAGCTCACCGGGCATCCGGTCGATGACCCGCGCCTCGACGAAGACCTGGCGAAGTGGCCGGAATACGAAGCCGGCAAGCCCGGTAAGGGCTCCGACGATGCTTCTGGCGACGACGACGACCAATACGTCGATCACTACGCGACCGAAGACGAGCAGAAGCGCGCCTAGCCCCGCGCCCCTCCCTGTCGGCCCCCTCCGTCACCGCCGGGCATCATCCGTTCGCGCGTGCGTTCAAATGGCCGCCATCGTTTCATCGATGGCGGCCATTTGAGCGCACGCGGCGACCGACTAGCCGGCGAAGGAGCCGACGAGGCGCACGGCCCCGCCGTTGACGCCCTTGGCGCCCTGCTCGAAGCCCGCGAGGTCGTGCGGCGCGGTCGACACGCGGCCGGCGACCCAGGCCGGGATCCCGTCGGCGGCGAGACGTGCGATCACGGATGACGCGGCATCCGCCGAGACGACGGCGAACATGCCCACACCCAGGTTCCAGGTTCCCTCCGAGCTCTCCAGCGAGGCGCCCGCCATGTCGCTGAGCACCCGGAAGACGGGGGACGGGGACCAGGTGGACCGGTCGACCTCGACCCAGGCCCCGAGCGGGAGCACGCGGGCGAGGTTCGCCGCGATGCCGCCGCCGGTGACGTGGCTGAGCGAGTGCACGACGCCGGCCAGTTCGGGGTCGGCCAGCACGCTGAGCAGCGGTCCGGTGTAGAGGCGGGTCGGCTCCAGCAGCACCTCGCCGACCACGCCGCCGAGCTCGGCGGAGGTGTCGGTGTAGCCGATGCCGCGCTGTGCGAGGATGTGCCGCACGAGCGAGTAGCCGTTGGAGTGCAGCCCGGAGGAGGCCATCGCCACGACGACGTCGCCGTGGCGCACGTTCTCGGCGCCGAGCACCTGGTCGGCCTCCACCACGCCGGTGGCGGCGCCGGCGACGTCGTAGTCGTCCACGCCGAGCAGGCCGGGGTGCTCGGCGGTCTCGCCCCCGACGAGGGCGGTTCCGGTGTCGGCGCAGGCGCGGGCGATGCCGGCGACGATGTCCGCGATGCGTTCGGGGACGACCTTGCCGCAGGCGATGTAGTCGGTCATGAAGAGCGGGCGGGCCCCGACCACGACAATGTCGTCGACGACCATCCCGACCAGGTCCTGGCCGATGGTGTCGTGCTTGTCGATGGCCTGGGCGATCGCGACCTTGGTGCCGACGCCATCCGTGGACGTGGCCAGCAGCGGGCGGCGGTAGGAGGTGAGGAACGATACGTCGTAGAGGCCGGCGAAACCGCCGAAACCGCCGAGCACCTCGGGGCCGTGCGTCTTGGAGACGGCGGCCTTCATCAGGGAGACGGCCAGGTCGCCGGCCGCGGTGTCTACTCCGGCTGCCGCATATGAAGCGTTGCTCATTCTTGTCTTCCTGGATCGCCGATCGGGGACTTGCCCTGTTTGACCAGGGTTTCTTCGTGAAGAGGGTCGAGGTCGAGGCGCTCAGCGGGGTCGAGCAGAGGCTCGAATTCCGAGTCGGGGCCCGGGTCGCATCCATTCGAGGCTGCGGCGGGTCGTTCGAGCAGGTTCTTGCCCAGGTGCGCCGAGTCGGGCAGCGGGATCGGGTAGACGCCGGTGAAGCAGGCCGTGCACAGGCGTTCGGGCGGCTGCTCGGTGGCGGCGATCATGCCCTCGGGTGACAGGTAACCGAGCGAGTCGGCGCCGATGGCCTGGCGCACCTCGTCGACGCCGAGGCCGGTCGCGATGAGTTCGGCCCGGGAGGCGAAATCGATGCCGTAGAAGCATGGCCAGGTGATCGGCGGGCTCGAGATGCGCACGTGCACCTCGGCGGCGCCGGCTTCCCGCAGCATGCTGACCAGGGCGCGCTGGGTGTTGCCACGCACGATCGAGTCGTCGACGACGATCAGGCGCTTGCCCTTGATCACGGCCTTGAGCGGGTTGAGCTTGAGCTTGATGCCGCGCTGCCGGATGGTCTCGGACGGCTGGATGAAGGTGCGTCCCACGTAGGAGTTCTTCACCAGGCCCTGGCCGAACGGGATGCCGGAGGCCTGCGCATAGCCGATCGCGGCCGGCGTGCCGGATTCGGGGGTCGGGATGACCAGGTCGGCCTCGACCGGGTATTCCTGGGCCAGGCGGCGACCCATCTCGACCCGCGCCTCGTGCACCCCACGGCCGGCGATGGTCGTATCGGGGCGGGCCAGGTAGACGTATTCGAACACGCAGCCGGCGGGCTTCGCCTCGGCGAAACGCTGCGTGCGCAGGCCGTCCTCGTCGATGGTGATCAGCTCGCCCGGCTCGACCTCGCGCACGAAGCTGGCGCCGACGATGTCGAGGGCGGCGGTTTCGGAGGCGACGACCCAGCCACGCTCGAGGCGGCCCAGCACCAGCGGGCGAACGCCCTGCGGGTCGCGGGCGGCGTAGAGGGTGGTCTCGTCCATGAAGACGAGGCAGAAGGCGCCGCGGAGGCGGGGCAGCACCTCGAGCGCCGTGGCTTCCAGGGTGTGGTCGAGGTCGCCGGTGAACAGCGCGGTGATCACGGCGGTGTCGGTGGTGTTGCCGCGGGCGAGCTCGCCCTCCACCTTCGGGTAGCGCTCGTGCACGAGCTGCAGGAGTTCGGCCGTGTTGGTGAGGTTGCCGTTGTGGCCGAGGGCGACCGTGCCGCCCGAGGTGCGACCGAGGGTCGGCTGCGCGTTCTGCCAGCTCGACGAGCCGGTGGTCGAGTAGCGGGTGTGCCCGACGGCGATATGGCCGATCAGGGTGCTCAACGCGGCCTCGTTGAAGACCTGGGAGACCAGGCCCATGTCCTTGTAGATCAGGATCTTGGAGCCGTCACTGGTGGCGATGCCGGCCGATTCCTGGCCGCGGTGCTGCAGGGCGTACAGGCCGAAGTAGCTGAGCTTGGCCACCTCTTCGCCGGGCGCCCAGACACCGAAGACGCCACAGGCATCCTGCGGCCCCTTCTCACCGGGAAGAAGATCGTGACTTAATAGTCCGTCGCCACCAGCCAAAATGGATGCCTCTTTTACTGTCAGTGCTCTGAGTTCTTAGGCTCCGAGAATCGCGTGCTCTGAGTTGTGCGGGGCTCTGAGATTCGTGCGTTCTCAGTTCTGGTCGGAAAGACGGGAGCCGGATGCGGAATCCGGTGCCCCGGCGTCGCGCAAACCTTGGGCGTTCAGTCTATCGACGACGACCGTGCGGGCACGGCGGCCGATCACACGGTCGATCACGATCGCGGCGACGGCGCCGGCGGTGACGCCAAGGGCGACGCCGGCGAGCAGCAGGAATCCGAAGACCTGGGCCGCGCCGAATTCGGCGTTCGCCGGAAAGGCGAGGGTGAGGATGAAGGCGGTGATCGCACCGATCACGGCCCCGAGGATCATGAAGTTGAAGTAGCGCGGCGAACGGCGCACGGTGACGCTGGCCTTGTCGACCACGGTCTCGCCGACCACGGTCTCGCCGGCTCCGGACTCGACGGCTCCGGACTCGACGGCTCCGGACTCCGCGGACAGGTGCTCGGGTTGCTGGGCTGAAGTCACCTCCCTATTCTCGCACGGGCGCGCGGGACCGAGGCTGGGCGTTCCCCGGGCGGCTGCGGCCGCCGCGTGATCCCGCGATCTATCGCGCGTGCGCCCAAGTTGTCGCCTTGCCGAGGCGGATAGCGGCAGGTGGGGCGCACGCGTGGGCACCTGCGCTCAGCCGGGCGGATGCGAGACTGGTGCGGTGAACAGGATCGCGGTACTCGGTAGCGCCAACGTGAACCTCGTCGTGCGGCAGCCGCGGTTGCCGCGGCCGGGTGAGACGCTTTTCGGAACCGGTTTCAGTTCTGAGCCCGGCGGCGCGGGACTGAACCAGGCGGTCGCCGCAGCCCGGCTCGACGCGGGGGTGGACTTCCTGGGGATGGTCGGCGAGGACGCACACGGAGAGCAGATCCGCCGGCTGCTGGCGCGCGAGGGGATCCCGGACGACGGGCTGGAATCAGCCGTCGAGCCGACCGGCACGGCGCATACTGCCGTCGTCGACTCGGGCGAGAACTCGATCGTCGTCGTTCCCGGCGCCAACGCCGCACTGACCGCGCTGAGCCGCACCCAACGCGAGGCGATCGAGCGCGCGGCGTTCCTGATGATGCAGTGCGAACTGCCCGTCTCGGCGCTGGTGGAGGGACTCGCGGCGGCGCGGGCAGCCGGAGTCTTCACGGTGCTCACCCCGGCGCCGGTGGTGACACTGCCGGACGGGTTCCTCGACCTGGTCGACCTGATCGTGCCGGGCCGGCTCGAGGCCGCCGCCCTCACCGGCCAGAGCGACCCGGTGCGGGCGGCCGAGCTGCTCAGCGCCGGCGGCACCTGGGCGATCGTCACCCTGGGCGCGGAGGGCTCCGTGGTCGCGTTCGACGGCTCCGTGCTGGGCCTGGCCCCGGCCCGTCCGGTGCGCGCCGTCGATACGACCGCGGCCGGCGACACGTTCGTGGGTGTGCTCGTCGCCCAGCTGGCCGCGGGCGCGGACCGCGGCGCGGGAGCCGGTGGCGGCGATGCGGGTCGAGGTGCTGGCGTTGGTGCGGGTGGTGCCGGTGGTGCGGCCATCGGCGGGCGGTCCATCAGCGCGACGGCCATGATCGATGCGGTGCGCTGGGCGACGGTCGCATCGTCCGTGGCGGTCACACGGCCGGGCGCGACGAGTTCGATGCCCACCCTCGCTGAGGTCACCGCGATCCTCGCCTGACAGCCTCCCGCGCACCCCGCGCTCCCCGACCCCGTCACAGTCATGGTCACGAGAGCGGGCGGGAGAGCGGGCGGGAGAGCGGCTCGAGCGGAACTCGAGCGGGTCTGCCGGCGGGACGGGGCAGCGCGGACTAGAGCAGCGGGAGGTGCGCGGCGAGGTCGGCCCGGCTCCCGGACGCGTGGATGCGCCCGGTCGCGAGCCCGTCGGGCCAGGCCAGGGTGCCGGTGACGAGGGCGAGCCAGGTGGCGGCATCCGTCTCGACGACGTTCGGCGGTGTGCCGCGGGTGTGACGCGGCCCGGCGATGCACTGCACGGCGCCGAAGGGCGGCACCCGCACCTCGAGGGTGTTGCCGGCGGCCTGCTCGGCCAGCAGCTGCAGCGTGTAGCGCACTGCGAGCGCACGGATGTCCCGGCTCGCCGCCGCCTGCTCCGCCGCGAACGCGCGCACCGCCGCGCGTCCCGCCCCGTCGTCGATCCTCGCTCGTGCCATGCCTCCAGTCTGCCGCGTGCACGAGCCGCTCAGTGCCCCCGCGCGCTGCTCGGTGCCCCCGCGTGCACGAGCCGCTCAGTGCCCCCCGCCCCCCGCGCTGCGCCGCTGCGCCGGTGGCGCGCCACGCGCGCAGCGGCGCAGCTTCCGCGCAACAGC
>NZ_SOGM01000007.1:0-18082 GCF_004403545.1 Cryobacterium sp. TmT2-59
GCCGGCCGACTACTCGCCCTCGCCGCCGGAATCTGGCACAACTGGCTCCTCGGAACACCCAACAAACGATCCCTCATCGCCTACGACCATTAGGACTCACTCATCTAGGAGCTGGTCTTTCGTGACTTGATTGTAGTTCGTGCTCCGCTCAGGATTGAGAGCACAGTCGATCGCCGCCACGCTGTCCCGGAATTGCGCCGCGCGGGCGAGATCCACCAGCGTTCGCTGGGGACTTGTCACCAGAATGCCTTCCATTTCGACGACGTCCCCCGCTTCCAGCCCCTCACGCTGAATCGTGACCCCGTTCTTGCTCCGTGCGGCCGACTCCGGGTTGACGATCAGGTGTACGACGCCGGGCCAGGCGCTGGCCCTCGGATAGCCCCACAGCGCGGCCGCCGAGTCGAAAGCCACCACGGGCATCCGTCGCCGGGTGCGAACCGCCGCCAGGATTCGCGCGCGGTATCGATCGGCTGGGGTCATGGACGCCCAAAGCGCGTCATCGACATAGGCTCCGCGACGGATGCGCTCCCTGGCGCCCACCGCATGGTCGCGCCTCAGGGTCCTGTCGTCCTGTTCGATGCCTACGATGTCCCTGACCAGAACGAGGCCGGATCGATTGGTGATGTCGTTGTGTCTCATCCGATCAGGATCGAGACGACAGCCACCGTCCGAGGCGTGTTGCGCCGGAACTGTGTGCTCCAGCCCACGTCGAGGGGCCGGGAGGAGTCATCTTCTCCCGGATGCCGGTACGACAGTTCCCGTTCCGGTCGAGAGTGACCGCTGCGGCGGTCACTCTCGACCGGAACGGGAACTACGGGCCGAGGGCCCGAGAGAGGGCGTTAGGTGGCGGGGGGCTTGTCGTCGGTGCCGATCTTGTCGTCGGCGGAGGTGCGCGCGCCCTCGATCTGCTCCTCGTATTTGCCGCCGGTGACCTTGTTGGCCGCATCGGCGGTGGCTCCGAGCACCTTGTCGCTCATTTCCTCGGCCTGCTCGCTTGTCAGCGCGTCCTTGACCCTGTTGTCATTCAGGAACGCTTTGGCCTTCTTGGTGATGTCGTCCAAGCCCATGGTCTTCTCCTTCTCCGGCTGTGCGGCGCAGCCGTATCCAAAGTACTCCGGCTCCCCGCACGAAACGGGTACAAAAAAGGGGCCGGCCCCCGAAGGGCCGACCCCGTTTCTTGAAGGGAACTACTTGATGATCTTGGTCACCGTTCCGGCACCGACGGTGCGGCCACCTTCACGAATGGCGAAGCCGAGGCCCTCTTCCATGGCGATCGGCTGGATCAGCGCGACGTTCATGTCGGTGGTGTCGCCGGGCATGACCATCTCGGTGCCCTCAGGCAGCGTGATGACGCCGGTGACGTCCGTGGTGCGGAAGTAGAACTGCGGGCGGTAGTTCGCGTAGAACGGGTTGTGACGCCCACCCTCATCCTTTGACAGGATGTACGCGGTGCCCTCGAAGTCGGTGTGCGGCGTGACCGAACCCGGCTTGACGACAACCTGGCCGCGCTCGACGTCTTCGCGCTTGGTGCCACGAAGAAGAAGACCACAGTTCTCGCCGGCCCATGCCTCGTCGAGCTGCTTGTGGAACATCTCGATACCAGTGACCGTGGTCTTGATGGTCGGGCGGATGCCGACAACCTCGACCTCGGAGTTGATCTTGAGGGTTCCACGCTCGGCGCGGCCGGTGACGACGGTTCCACGACCGGTGATCGTGAAGACGTCCTCGATCGGCATCAGGAAGGGCTTGTCCTTGTCGCGGACGGGCTCCGGGAAGTAGTCGTCGACAGCCTTCATCAGCTCAAGGATGTTGCCGACCCACTTCTCGTCGCCTTCAAGCGCCTTGAGTGCGGAGACGCGCACGACGGGAGCGTTGTCGCCGTCGAAGCCCTGGGCGGTGAGGAGTTCGCGAACCTCGAGCTCAACGAGCTCAAGGATCTCTTCGTCGTCAACCATGTCGGACTTGTTCAGCGCGACGAGCAGGGACGGCACGCCGACCTGCTTCGCGAGCAGAACGTGCTCACGGGTCTGAGCCATCGGGCCGTCAGTAGCGGCAACCACGAGGATCGCGCCGTCCATCTGAGCAGCACCGGTGATCATGTTCTTGATGTAGTCAGCGTGGCCCGGTGCGTCAACGTGCGCATAGTGACGCTTTTCGGTCTCGTACTCAACGTGCGAGATGTTGATCGTGATGCCGCGCTGGCGTTCTTCCGGAGCAGAGTCGATCGACGCGAAGTCGCGCTGAACGTTTGTCTTGGACGGGTACGTGTCGGCGAGGACCTTGGAGATCGCTGCAGTCAGCGTGGTCTTTCCGTGGTCAACGTGACCGATCGTTCCGATGTTTACGTGCGGCTTGGTCCGCTCGAACTTGGCCTTGGCCACTGTGGGTCCTCCTCAGGACTCTCGGCTTCACCGCCCGCTGGATGCGGGCGGTGAAACTGCTGGATTTGTGTACTTATGTTACTCGGGCCGGGAGGCCGAAGCGATTCGGGCCATGGGGCCCTGAAAGGCCCGAAGGCCCCGGGCTATTCGCCCTTGTTCTTCTGAATGATCTCTTCGGCCACAGCCCGGGGGACCTCCGCATAGCTCTCGAAGGTCATCGAGTACACGGCGCGGCCAGAGGTCTTCGACCTCAGGTCACCGATGTATCCGAACATCTCCGACAGCGGCACGTTGGCGCGAATTACCTTCACGCCCTGAGCGTCCTCCATGGTCTGGATCTGTCCACGACGCGAGTTCAGGTCGCCGATGACGTCGCCCATGTATTCCTCGGGCGTACGTACCTCGACGGCCATCAGCGGCTCGAGCAGAACGGGATCAGCCTTACGAACGGCTTCCTTGAAGCCCATCGAGCCGGCGATCTTGAACGCCATCTCCGAGGAGTCGACGTCGTGCGCGGCGCCGTCAAGCAGGCTTGCCTTGACGCCCACCATCGGGTAGCCGGCCAGGACGCCAACGTGCAGCGCATCCTGGATTCCTGCGTCCACCGAGGGGATGTACTCCCGGGGGATGCGGCCACCCGTGACCTTGTTGACGAACTCGTAGCTCTTATCGGCAGTGATCTCGAGCGGCTCGATCGCGATCTGAATCTTCGCGAACTGCCCGGATCCACCGGTCTGCTTCTTGTGCGTGTAGTCGTGACGCTCGACCGCGCGACGGATCGTCTCGCGGTAGGCGACCTGGGGCTTGCCGACGTTGGCTTCGACGTTGAATTCACGCCGCATCCGGTCGACGAGGATGTCCAGGTGGAGCTCGCCCATTCCCTTGATGACCGTCTGACCAGTTTCCTGGTTCTGCTCGGTGCGGAAGGTCGGGTCTTCTTCGGCCAGCTTCTGGATCGCGAGACCCAGCTTTTCCTGGTCCTGCTTGGTCTTCGGCTCGATCGCAACCTCGATGACCGGGTCAGGGAACGTCATCGACTCGAGCACGACCTGCGCGTTCGGGTCGCACAGGGTGTCACCCGTGGTCGTGTCCTTGAGGCCGATGACCGCGTAGATGTGACCGGCGGTCACGAAGGCCACAGGGTTCTCCTTGTTGGCGTGCATCTGGAAGATCTTGCCGATGCGCTCCTTCTTGCCCTTGGTCGAGTTGATGACCTGGGCACCGGAGTCAAGGTGACCGGAGTACACGCGCACATAGGTCAGACGACCGAAGAACGGGTGAACGGCAACCTTGAACGCGAGGGCCGTGAACGGCTCCGTCGCATCCGGGTGGCGCATGATGACCTTTTCCTCATCGCGCGGGTCGTGGGCCTCGATGGCCGGCACGTCGAGCGGGGTGGGGAGGTAGTCGATGACGGCGTCGAGCATCGGCTGAACGCCGCGGTTCTTGAACGCCGAGCCACAGAGGACCGGGTAGATCTCGCTGGAGACGGTGAGCTTGCGGATCGCGTGCTTGATCTCGGAGACCGTGAGTTCCTCGCCGGAGAAGTACTTCTCCATCAGGTCGTCGTCGGTCTCGGCAACGGTCTCGAGGAGCAGCTTGCGGTAGACCGCAGCCTGGTCGACGAGGTCGGCCGGGATCTCTTCGATAGCGTACTTGGAGCCCATCTCGACGTCACCCTTGGAGTCGCCGCGCCAGGTCAGTGCACGCATCTCGACGAGGTCGACAACACCTTCGAAGGTGTTCTCGGCGCCGATCGGCAGCTGGAGGACGAGCGGCTTCGCGCCGAGGCGCTTGACGATCGTGTCGACGGTGTAGAAGAAGTCGGCGCCGAGCTTGTCCATCTTGTTGACGAAGCAGATGCGGGGCACGTCGTACTTGTCGGCCTGACGCCAGACGGTCTCGGACTGGGGCTCAACGCCCTCCTTGCCGTCGAACACTGCGACGGCGCCGTCGAGGACGCGGAGCGAACGCTCCACCTCAACGGTGAAGTCGACGTGGCCGGGGGTGTCGATGATGTTGATCTGGTTTTCAGCCCAGAAACAGGTCGTCGCGGCAGACGTGATGGTGATGCCACGTTCCTGCTCCTGCGCCATCCAGTCCATGGTCGAGGCGCCGTCGTGCGTCTCGCCGATCTTGTGATTGACACCCGTGTAGTACAGGATGCGCTCAGTGACGGTGGTCTTGCCAGCATCAATGTGAGCCATGATGCCGATGTTGCGGACCTTACTCAGGTCGGTGAGCACGTCAAGTGCCACGGGGGTCCTCCGGAAGTTTGCTTATGGTGCGTGGTGCGAAACAGGGCATCCGGTATCCGGGCCCGTCGAGATCTGATCCCGACAAGCCCGGACTCCGGAACGCGACTACCAGCGGTAGTGAGCGAAGGCCTTGTTCGCCTCGGCCATCTTGTGCGTGTCCTCGCGGCGCTTCACAGCGGCACCGAGGCCGTTGGATGCATCGAGGATTTCGTTGGTGAGACGCTCGGTCATGGTCTTCTCGCGACGAGCCTTGGCGTAGCTGGTCAACCATCGGAGGGCCAGGGTGTTGGCGCGGTGCGGCTTGACTTCGACGGGCACCTGGTAGGTGGAACCACCCACGCGGCGCGAACGCACCTCAAGGGTGGGACGAACGTTGTCGAGTGCCTTCTTCAGCGTGACGACAGCATCCGCACCGTTCTTGGCAACGACGCCTTCGAGTGCATCGTAAACGATGCGCTCGGCGAGGCCCTTTTTGCCGTCGAGGAGGATCTTGTTGACGAGCTGGGAGACGATGGGGGCGCCGTATACCGGGTCAGCGATAACGGGACGCTTGGGCGCTGGGCCTTTACGAGGCATTACTTCTTCTCCATCTTGGCGCCGTAGCGGCTACGAGCCTGCTTGCGGTTCTTGACGGCCTGGGTGTCCAGTGCGCCACGAACGATCTTGTATCGAACACCGGGAAGGTCCTTGACGCGACCGCCGCGGACGAGCACCATCGAGTGCTCCTGCAGGTTGTGACCCTCGCCGGGGATGTAGGCGGTGATCTCGGTACCGTTCGACAGCTTGACGCGGGCGACCTTGCGGAGAGCCGAGTTCGGCTTCTTCGGGGTCGTCGTGTAGACGCGGGTGCAAACGCCGCGCTGCTGGGGGTTGGACTTCAGGGCGGGAGCCTTGGTCTTGGTGACCTTGGGGCTGCGTCCCTTTCTGACCAACTGCTGAATGGTGGGCACTAATTACTCCTCGTTATTGCTGCACGGTGACAGCTTTGTGATTAGCATTCGACCCTGCACGTTGCCGCCTGGATCGAGTTCATCTGGACCCACCGAGGCACGCAGACGAGTCCGCTTGTTCAGGTGGGTATGCCGTGGGGGCTGCTCGGAGAACAAACCCTGAGTGAGTGCCCGGTCGCGGCGCCTAAGGTGCAGCACGACAAAATCGCGGTGGCATAACTCAAGCGCACGACAAAGCGCACACCCCGAAATACTAACTTGACGGTGGCAGCCCGGTCAAATGGATTACCACGTCCGGGGGGTTCGTTCAGGTGTTGTTCAGATGCCGCGCGGCCAGAGCGGTGAATCGAGGGCGGTGTCGAGGTCTGCCAGCAGGGCCAGCACCCAGGGTTCGACGAAGTCGGAGACTGCCCGGCGCATCCGCGCCTGGTGCCGGGACAGCTCCGCGCAAACCTTTCGGCCGACCAGGGCCGCGTGCTCGTCGGCGAGTTTGAGTTCGGCACGGATGGCGGCCTTCTCCTCGACGCTCAGCGGCGGTGGGGCGACTGGCGCGGCCGAGGGCTCTTCGGGCCGGGCGAGGTCAGCGAAGGTGAAGAGGTAGGGGGCGTCGGGCGTGGCGGGCGGATCCAGGTCGAGCCCCGTGTAGGCCGGGTCCAGGCCTTCGGTCGGCTGGTAGCTCGCGGCGGCCTTGCGTTGCTCGTTGAGGTGGATCTCGCGGCGGAGCAGCGGCAGGTGCGCCTCGGTGTACTCGTCGACGTCCGCGTCGATCACGCGCTTGATGCGCATGGACAGCGCGTGCTGCACGGCGTGCGGGACATCCGTGGTGAGGCCGGCGGCACCGATGATGGGCGACCCGAAGCAGGTGCGGCAGAGGCGGGCGCGACCTCGGTGTGTGCCCGGGCGCCAGCGGGGCAGCCAATTCAGCCAGTCGTCGACCTCGTGGTCCACGCGTGACTCGATGGAACCGTCCATGAGTATTAAGGGTACTCGATTGCCTCGCCGAACGGCTGACCAGTTTTGGGGGCATCCGTCAGCGCCCCGGGAACGCTCAGGGGCGGGCCTTCGTGCGGAGTTCGTCGGCCAGGTTCCCGGCGGCGGGAGCCTCCGGCAGCCCGGTCCAGACCGCGGAGTCGATGATCGCATCGTAGAGCTCCACCAGCAGGGGGCCGAGCTCGGCGAGGGGCGACGAGAAAGTCACCAGGAGCACGGCGCTCGCGCCCGGCACCGTGATCCAGTAGTCGGCCTTGATGGCGGTATAGGACTCGACGTCGGGACCGCGGCCCGGCTGCTCGTGATCGCTGGTGCGCCGCAGCACGTACGACCGGCCCTTCTCGAACAGGATCGCGCCCTCGCCCTCGAGGACGGCCCAGTGATCCGCGCCGTCCTCCCGGTCAGACCCGTCGCCGCGTACCAGGCCCAGCGCCAGGGCATCCATGATGACGGGCGGCTCGGTGCTCTGGCCGGGGAAGGTGAGCGCCGGCCGGTAGACGGTCAGCGTGGACGCGAAGGTGATCCGCTTGTCGAGCTTGAGGGACACGTGGAACTCGGTCGCCCCGCCCTCGATCGCGTGCGTCACCGCTGCCGACATGGCTTTGCGCTGCTGCGCGCGAAACGTCGCCTCGCTGGAGTTGCGTCCGAACTTGTGCGCGACGAGTTTCTTGACGGACGCGGCGGCCGAGTCAATCGAGTCGACCGGGATTCGCCACCAGGCACCCGGGAGCTCGAATTGGAGCGACGGATGCTGCGGGCTCGCACTCATTCCGCAGCGCCGAACATCGCGGCCAGCTCCTCCCTGGTGAGGATGAGGTGGGTGCCGAGGTACTTCCCCTGGGTGAAACCGAACTCCGCCTGGCGGTCCCTGAGGACTACCAGCTGGAGGGGTTGGGGACCGCCGGGCCAGGGAGCCTCGACGGCGAAACGGTACTGGGGTAATTGTGTGCCGTATTCAGCCCAGATGACGGATGCCGTCTGGCGGAGGACCTCGCCCAGGGCCGCGTCGCCCTCGGCGGTGACTGTGAGCCTCGTCGTCGACCGGTAGTTGCCCGGAAATCCGTTCAACGCAACCGTAACCGTGGCGTCTTCAACCCCGTCAATGGCTTTCAGCGATTCGGTGACCTGCTCCGTGTTCATGTTTGCCTCCGGTGGCGCGGATTGTGACGATGGGGAAGGCTGGGGGGCACAGGCAGCGAGGGCCAGGGTGACGGAGACGGCCGCCGCGAGCACAGTCAAGCGACGCCATCTCGCCCGCTCAGCCACGTGTGTAGGAATAGTCGTCGCCGTCGACCGCGTCGCCGAAGTAATCGGCGATGCCCACACTGCTGTCTGAGCCGCCGGCCGCCTTGAAATCGAGGACGGCACCCCCGGTTGCCTTGTCGACATGAGTTCTGAACGTCTCCTGATATTTTTCTGGGTTGTGTCCCAGGTCTTCGCCGGCCCCGCCCGGGGCGGGAACATCGATCTTGTACCGGTTACCGTCGTTGCTGTGGTCGGCCAGAAAGGGGTTCTCGGTGCGCGGGACCGGATCGGTCAGGTGGCTCACATCGAGTACCTTCGTGTGCAGCGGGATCGGCATGTCGTCGAGCGAGGCGCCGGCGGTCACCAGGGCGTCGACCTTGTAGGTGCGGCTGAACACGGGGTCGGCGGCCAGGTTGCCGGCCGTGATCCCGCCGAGGCTCCAACCGGTGAGCATGACGTGTGCGCCGTCGGGGATCTCCTGCTGCTTCATCGCGTCCATTACCGCTTTCTCGAGTTGCGTGCGCTGCCCGAGGACCATCTTGGCGGCGGCGTCGCTCGCGCCGTCGTTGGCGCTGGTGCCGCCCGGTAGCCACTGCTGCGTGCTGGGCACGGCGATCTTGTAGATCAGTTCACCGTTCGGGCCCGTGATGGTGGTGATTCTGACGACGGATTCCTGGTTGGTGTCCTTCTCGTCGTTCGTGTGCCCTGCGTCATCGATGTCCATCAGGTCCTGGAACATGGTCTCGAAGCTGGCGTGGGCCACGAGCTTCGCGTCTCGGTGGGCGACGCGCTTCGGCTCGGCTCGTTCCCCCCAGCCGGCGGCGCCGACGAGCAACCAGGCCACGGGAACCGTCGCCATCAGCGCGACGATGGCCGACTGCACGAGCGAGTCCAGCGGATCGCCACCCTGCAGGATCAAGGCGGTGGCCAGGTAGACGGTAGCGGCCAGGAAAATGGCCAGATGGGCCAGCACCACGGTCAGCACGACGGCTGCCGCGACGATCACCGCGAGGGCGAGCGCGATTGCGGTGGCCGCGACGATCGCCGCGGCCAGGACCAGGACGACGGCGACCGCCACCGCCAGCGCGAGGGCGACCGCGATCACGGCCAGCGCGATGGCGGCGGCGGCAACGAGCGCGAGTACGGCGAGGCCGAATGCGACGACCGCGGCGATGAGCAGGATCACCGCGGCGACCAGCGCCAGGACGGCGAGCACGATGGCGGCGAGCACCGAGACGATGACGTCGATGGCCTGGCCGATGAAGTCGGCGACCGCGGTGAGGAACCCGCTGATGTCGTCCCAGATGGAGTCGTTGAGGTCGCTGCCGGCGACGACGTCGACGATGCGGTTGCGGGCGTTCACGGCCGCCCGGTCGCGGTCCTCGCACGCCTGGTGGTAGCGGCGCTCGGCGGCATCCTTCCGGTCGGAGAGGCCGGAGATCGAACCGGTGACCCGGGCGAGGTCCGCCGTAGTCGTGCGTGGCGGCGGCGGTGCCGTCACGATCAGCGCGTCCGCGAGTGTTTCGGCGAGCTGGGTCACCCGGAGCCTGCTCTGCACGCGTTCCGCGTCGTTCAGGTCGTCGGCGGCGGCCTCGAATTCGGCGATCGCCTGATCGGCGTCGTCCTGCGCCGCCTCGAGGGCTGCGGCGTACGCGACGAGGGCGTCGCCGGTCTCGCTGTAGCGGGACTCGGCCTGGGAGATATCCGCGGCCAGCGCGGCGGCGTCTGAACGCACCCGGGCGATGGCCAGGCCGTGCATGGCATCCGGGTTGGCGATCGCCGTGAGCTGGCGCACGGCCGCTCGGATGGCCGTCGCCGTGTCCGCGTAGCGCAGACCGGTTTCGAGCACCACCGCCGGGTCACCCGCGAGTCGCTGCACGCTCAGGCCTGCATCGGTGCGGGTTCGGTGGAGCCGGAGAGTTTCTGGTCGAGTTCCCGGAACGAGGTGTGGATGTCCGTCAGCGATTTCGCGAGCCGGCCGAGGTTCTCGACGTAGCCGGCCCGCCGGTCGTCCCAGGTGTCGGCGAAGTCCTGCACGGCCTCGGCCAGTCCGACATGGCCGCAGGCGTCCGCGGCGCGACCCGAGCTGTCCGCGGACTCGGCGAACGATGTCTTGACGCCGGTCGCGTTGGACGCGGCGGCAGAAATCAGCGACAGGTCAAGGTGCACACCGTCCGACATCCGCATTCCCCCCAGATTGTGCGTGACGAGGGCGGCTTCTCGCGAAACCGCCCTCGAACTACTCGTTCAGACGAGTGTGACTAGCTTCCGGCCATGGAAGCGTCGTGCTCGCGGGTCTTCTGCGACATGGAGCGCAGCGCGTTGGCCATGTCGGTGATGCCGGCGACGGCCGTGTTCACACCGTTGTTGAGTTCGTTGTAGCCCTCGCCGAACTTGCCGGACGCGAGGTCGGTCTTGAAGCCCTCGCCGAGCAGTTCTTCGACCTTGCCGAGCAGCGAGTGCAGCTGGCCCTTGATGTCTTCAGCGCCGCTTTCGAGAACTCCGGCGGTCTGCTCCATGGCGTCATAGCTGGCGTGGAATGTCATTGATAAGCCTTTCGATCGGTTCCCCACTCCCCCATAGGAGTGATCGAGTACTGCTGTAACGCTATCTGGTCTGGGACTCTTCTGCCGGAACAATCCGGATGGCTTCCATCAGCGCCTTCAGGCCGTCCAGCATCAGGGCGATCCGGCCGAGGTTGTCATCGATGACCTCGAGCAGGAAGACGTGTCCCGCCGCTTCGCCGACCAGCCGGGCGCAGCCGACGACGCGGTTGGAGCCGTCTTCCTGTTCCAGCGACGTCGTGGAGAGCACACGCACCAGCCGGCCGAATCCGTCCGACTCGATCTCGGCGACGACGGGGACGGTCAGCGAAGACTCGGCGGAACCGGCGCAGTCTTCCAGGCTCGCCTCGCCGAGCTCGGCTCGCGACGCGGTGTACAGATGCGCGACCGAGAGGAAGGAGCCGGCGACCGGGAAGTACCAGAACCGTTTGGCGGCATCCGGCACGCTGAAAGCGGCGATCTCCCTGGCCGTCTCGTAGAACCGGCCGATGGTGGTCTCGGGTTCGGGCATTTCTCGGCCCGTGCGCTCGGCCACGTCCCTGGCCCAGTCGTCACGGGTCGCCCAGTCCTGTTCCGGGAAGTGCAGGGGAACGTCGATCCAGACGTCGGTGTCGTACCCGACGAGGTAGCCCGCTAGTTCTGTTTCCACCGGAATGTCCCTGCTATCGCGTCGAAGAGCCCGGCGAGGACGGTCACGAACTCGTCGCCTTCGTCGCCGGTGAGATGGAGGATCGCGTAGGAGAGCACGAGGCCCGTGCCGGGCCGCTCCCCCGGTGCCGGAACGAGGTAGTGGATCAGTAATGACGAGAGACCCTCCTCGCCGTCGACCCGGTTTCGTTCCTCCTGCCAGCGCCAGGCGGGACCCTGCGGCAGCTGCACCGCTTCGGCCCGGCCGCCGGCGAGACGGTCGACCGCCGAGACGAGGGTGGTTCCCGGCGCCGCTCTGAACGGGACCGCCACGATGGAGACCGGCAGAACGATGTCGTCGACGCGTTTGATCGGGAGGTACATGGCCGTCGCACCGATTTTGCGGACCCGGGCGAAATACACGTGGATGCGCGTGCGAACGTCCAGCGCGATGTCCGGCCGTCCGCCGTCGCGGTAGAGGTCCCGGGCGTTCTGGACAAGCTGGGCCTCGGCTTCGCGGTCGATGCCGTACTCGGCCCATCCGGGCGGGAAGACGAGCGTGTACGTGAGCTCGGCGGCGGCACGGGAGCCCTTGAGCTCGCTGGCGAGGCTCACAGCGACACCTCCGCCGGCTCGAGCGCGCGCGGCTTCTGCAGCGACAACAGGAGTGCCCGGATCAGGATCATCGACAGCGTCACCACCTGAAACACCGAGCCGATCCAATGCCAGCCGAAACCCCCATAGGAGTCGACGCCGACCGGGAGGCCCGTCGGGTCACGGTACATGGTGCTGTACAGGAGGGGGAGCATCACGTAGATGACCAGGGTCATCATGACGAGGTAGACGAGCAGGGGGCGGTCGTCTCTGGTGAAGTGGCGCAGCATCATCGCAACCGAGACCGGGGCGATGAGGGCGACGGCGATCACCAGCCAGGCAGGCAGTGGAATCCACGGCCATTCGATGGCGCCCCGGTACAGTCGCTCCCCGTCCCCGGGCCCCATGTGGCCGCCGGCGAGGAGCCCGTTCAGCACCGTCAGCAGCAGGAACGCGGCCATCAGCAGCGACCCGGCCATGAACCCGCCACGCGCCTTGTCGAGTTTCGGCCTGGCCGCGGATGCCTGCGGAGAGGTGCGTCCTGATGGTCGGCCCATGTCAGGAGACCACGCTGTTCTTGAACGAGATGTAGCCCTGGTCGAATGTGCCGGCGATCTTGTCGTAGGCGGCTACGAGGGTGCCGCCGCCGGACAGGGCCACGTTCTTCACCTGTTCCCTGAGAACGGGCACCCCTTCGCGACCCGCGCCCCTGACCCACTCCGCAACCTCGGGGAGATGGCCGAACGTCTCGTCGATATTGTTGCGGAAGCCCATGTACTGTCCCACGTTCGCGCTGCCGCCGCGGAGGGTGTTCCACGGATTGTTGAAGAACGGCGGAATGGTCTGCAAGCGGGAGCCGGCGAAGGCCTGCACGTCCCGGAAGCGATTCACCAGGCGCCAATTGCTCGTCGGCATTGCAGCGCGCAGACCCACCTGGACGGAATCCCGTCCCCCGGCGAAGACGGCCCTCATTTCCGGGCCGCGCAGGACGGCTGAAACCGATTTCGCTCCCGCAGCGCCGATTCCGAAGGTGACCAGCCCGAAGACATCGAGGCCCACGTCGACCCAGGAGCCGTTGCCCGTGGCCGCCAGAGTCACGTGTCCGATCAGGGACACGACGGATAACACCACGACCAGGGCCATCACGAACAGGGCGATGGGCCCGGTCAGGAACAGGGCGACGACGGCGAGCACGAGCAGCACCGAGCTGATCGTGTCGAGGAATTTGGTCAGGTCCTCGACCCAGGTGTCGTTGTTGCCCGCGGTGTCCATCGCCGTGTCGATTCCGCCGACCGCATCGTCGTAGGCTTCCGCCCACACGCTGAACGCGCTCTCGAAGGTGTCCCAGAGCCCGTCGAGGTTGTTGTCCGCGCTGCGCGCGGAACTCGCGGCGGCGTCATCGGCCGACACCGCCTGCGCCCGATCCTGCGGTGTCGGCTCGGTCTCCCACAGCCAGGTGGTGTCGAGGCCGCTCAGCGCCCTCGAGGCGGAATCCGCCGTGTCACGACGGTCCTCGGCCACACTGTGCGCCGTCTCGATGTCGTCGATCAGGGGGTGGATCGTGTCCTGCGCCGCCTTCAGAGCCGCCGCGTAGCCTTTGAGAGTCTCCCCCGTCATCCGGTAGCGCACTGCCGCCTTGGACAGATCCCCGTTGATCTCCCCGGCCACCTTGCGCACCTTGTCCACGGATTCGGCGATCTGGGTGGTGCCCTCGCTGATCTCCCGCAGCGCCCTGGCGGTGCTGTCCATGGTGTCGCCGAGGGCGACCAGGTTGCGTCCGCGGCTGTCGACGTCGGATGCCGACCCCTCCAGGATCCGGAGGATGTGGCCTCTGGGCGACGTGAGGGTCATTTCATCCCTCCGACGGGCTGGTTGTCGTGGCCGGCGTGCCCCATGCTCTTGGCCGCCTCCCGGTCGAATGCGGTCCAGCCGGCGATGACGCCGTCCAGACGCTCCTGAAGGTCCTCCAGGCCGCCCTTGAGCTTGTCCCGCTTGGCCGCCCACTCGGCCTCGAACTCGTGCACGACGTCGAAGAGTTCCGAGCGGTCGTCGGGGTGCGCGACCGCGCCCGCGCCATCGTCGTTGCTCTTGGCGGCGGCCTTGAACTCGTCGATCGTCGTCTTGAGCCCGGAGGAGACCTCAGCGAGGTCCTGCATGTTCAGCCAGATCTGTGCCATTGACTTGATCGGCCCTTTCGTCGGTCTGCGTTGAGGCTATCGGCCACAAGTGGAATCTGAACGCGGTAGACGGAACCGTTCTGCACGTAGAGGCCGCGGCCCTCGGGGAACTCGTGCCGCGCGACGCGGGGGAACGGCACCTTGAAGACGCTCTCGCCGTCGTGCGTGTCCGGTTTCAGGATGATCCCCTTGCGGGCGGCCTTCATCTCGCCGACGAGACCGAAGCTGCTGCCGAGGTTCGCGATGTCGACGTCGGTGATGAGCGTGTGGTCGCTGCGGTTCACCTTCTGCGCAAGCTCCACCAGGGGTTTCTCCAACGGCGAGGCCGCGAACTGGGTCACGTTCTCGATCACGATGACCAGCCGGTCGGTGACCCCCTCGTCGGTGACGGCCTCGATCAGCTCCTTCACCAGCGCGACCGCGTCGTCGACCTTGACCGCGCTCCGCATCCAGGGGTAGTCCGTCGCGAGTTGCGACCGACGCCCGCCGATGTGGAAGAACTTCGCGTCCGGGTCCCACGCCGCGATCGTTCGCACCAGGGCCCGGATGGTGTTGGTCTTGCCGCTCACGGGCGGCCCGCCGATGACGATGGTGCCCATCGGCTCGAACCCCATCGGCTGCAGCGCCGTGTCCGAGATGCCGATCACCGGCAGGTCGTTGACGGATGCCGGCAGCTCGCGGAGGGAGACCTCCTTCGGGAGCGCCCCCACGACCGGGGCCTCGGCCACACCGGCGGCGCGGAGCCGGGCGGCGAGCGCCTGTGTGCTCGTCGTCTGCGCCGCCACGTTCGGCGTGCCCCCGATGATCGCCAGCTGGGTTTCGTAGCCATCGACGATGGCCCGGCCGGGAGGTGACTGCTCGCTCAGGACATCCTTGGGCACATCCAGCACCTGATAGGAGGACTCGTCGGGCAGGCGGAGCACCACCCGGCGCTGGATGTTGGCGTTGACCGCGGTCGGCACGCTTCCGTACCGGTCGGCCGTGATGACCACGTGGATGCCCAGCGGCCGCCCTTCGCCCAGGATGCGCATGAAGGTGTTGTAGAGCGGTCCGCGGGCGAGGCTGGTCTCGTATTCCTGGCGGAACGTGCCGAAGCCGTCGAGCAGGAACAGGATGCGCGCCTCCCCCGGGGCCTTGGCCAGCTCGCGGTACTCGCCGATGCTGGCGGCGTTGACCTCGGAGAACCGCAGGGCCCGGGCGTCGAGTTCGGCCCGGAGCATCAGCAGGAGCCGGCCCACCCGCTCGTGGTCGTCGCCCGAGACGATCGAACCGACGTGGGGCAGGACCTCGACGCCGCGGAGGCTGCCGGTTCCGAAGTCGATCCCGTAGACGTTCACGGCGCCGCTGCCGGGGCTGGCGCCCGCGGAGATGGCCAGCGTGCGGAGGAGGGCGGACTTGCCCGTTCCGCCGGTTCCGTAGATGGCCATGTGGCCGTCTTTGTCCGGCCGGAAGAAGGCCGGCTCCTGCAGCTGCTTCTCGGGGATGTCGCTGACCCCCATCACGATCATGGAGTCCCGCCCCTGCCGCAGGGCGAGCAGGTCGTAGGCCGGGAGCAGGTCGTCCAGCCACGGCCGGCGCGGGGCGGGGATACCCGCGCGCGCCGCGGCGGTGATGAGGTTGCTCACGATCCGCACCTGGTCGTTGGGGCCGAGGTCGCGCGGCTCGTTCGACTCGTGGGCGGGCGCCTCCCAGGGCGTCTGCGAGCCGAACCGGAGCTCGCCGACCTTCACGCTGACCACGTCGGGTTCATCCGTGGTCCAGCCGCCCGCGTAGCCGGACTGGAACGGGATCAGCCGCCCCGGACCGGTCTTGGCGATGGCCCGGCCGGGGATCGATGGGTCGAAGGTTCCGGCGATAGGGTCGCCGACGACATCCTTCGAGTCGGACTCGTCGGCCATCCGCAGGGCGACGCGCAGGTTCGTGTTGGCCCGCAGGTTGTCCTTGATGACGCCGGCCGGCCGCTGGGTGGCCATGATCAGGTGGATGCCGAGGGACCGGCCGCGCTGGGCGATGTCCACAACTCCGTCGACGAACTCGGGCACTTCGCCGGCGAGCGCGGCGAACTCGTCGATGACCAGGACCAGGGCCGGCGGGCAGTCCGGGTCGCCGCGCTTCTCGAGCTCCAGCAGGTCTTTGGCCTTCTTGCGGTTGAACAGGTGTTCCCGGTAGTGGAGTTCGGCGCGCAGGCTCGTCAGCGCGCGACGCACCAGGTGCGGGCTGAGGTCGGTGACCAGGCCGACGCAGTGCGGCAGCCGGGTGCATTCCGCGAATGCTGAGCCGCCCTTGTAGTCCACGAACAGGAAGGTCACCCGGTCCGGGCTGTATTCGGCGGCCATGCCGAGCACCCAGGCCTGCAGGAACTCCGACTTGCCCGACCCCGTGGTGCCGCCGACCAAAGCGTGCGGGCCCTGGGTGCGCAGGTCGAGGTGCATGGCGTCGAGGGCGGACTGCCCCACGATCGCCCGCAGCGTGCCGGTTCGTTTGCGCGGGACCGGGGCGGCGCCGGAGCGGTCGCTGATCGAGCTGTTCTGGGTCCAGCGTTCGATCGCGGTGCCGGGTTCGGAGGCCAGCTCCTCCCCCATCAGCGTCACCATGGACACGCTGCGCGGCAGGTCGCTGGCGTCGGTGATGACGGCGCCGGCGTCGATGATCGGGGCCAGGCGCCGGGCCAGGATGCGCGCGTACTCGACGGACACCCCCTCGATGGTCACATCGGGAACCGTCATCCCCAGCCGTACGAAGCCGACCTCGGCGTGGGCGAGGCCGTTCTCCACGTTGACGAAGGTGCGGCAGGCGGCGGGGAGCGCCTCGACGTTCGGGGCCATCCAGATCGGGTAGATGCGAGCATCCGCGGCATCTTCGAGCATCTGCGCGAGCCGGGCCCGGTCCACCGGGGCGTCGTTGTCGATCAGAACCACGAGGGCGGCGCCGTCGGTGGCCGACGAGGACTCGGGAGTTCTTTGGCCGACGTGGGCGCCGCGCTGGGACGCGGCCTCACCCTCCTCGTGCGAGCCGCGCGAGGTGCCGTCGCCGCCGTTTTGGGAGTTGCGACTCTGGATCAGTTCCTCGAGGGCGTTCAGGATGGCCGTGCCGAGCGCCGCGCTGTTGGCCAGGTGCACGCCCGCCAGCCGGCTCTGCGGCGACGAGGTGTGCGGCAGCCACTTCAGCCACTCGAACTCGGTCGTGAACCGGGGGCTCAGGATGGCCGCGAACGTGACCTCGGCCGGGGAGTGCATGCCCGCGTACTGCACGGTGATCGCCCGAACCGTGTCGGCGACATCCGTGGCCGGGCCGCAGACGCCCAGGGCGCCGGACAGGAACAGGTTCTCGACGACGGGGACACCGCTGATCCGCGCGACCTTCGCCTGCAGCTTGTCCACCATGCGCAGGTAGACCGGCAGGCCGGAGGTGTTCTCCTTGGTGTTGATCGTGTTGCGGCTGGGCATACTGCCGAGGCCCAGGCGCAGGTCGAGGAAGTTCCAGTGCTCGGGCCGGCGGGTCCAGAGCAGCGGGCCCAGTTCGATCGCGGCCCCGTAGACCTCGGCGACCGACGGGGACTCGCGCAGCCGGGACGCGCGCTCCAGCGGCTCCTCCTCTTCGAACCGGGTCTCGATGTCTTCGAGCTGGGTCTCGAAGGCCGTCACCGTGGTGGCGAGCTTGTTCTTGGAGACCTGGATGCGGGAGAAGTGACTGCCGACCGCCATCATCGGCATCATCGCCACGAAGGTGAGGGTCAGCGGGTTGCGGGTGACCGCGAACATGACGATGCCCATGATCGCGGGCGAAATGACCATCAGCCACGGGAACGGCTGCGGCTCGATGTCGGTCGGGATCGCGGGGGCGGGGAATTCCCGGCCCGGGTAGCGCTGCTCGACCTGCGGCGAACGGTTGAAGCGCAGCGAACCGCCCCGCTCCAGAACCTGCACGGACTGGTCGACGGGAGCGCCGGCCACCAGCGTCGCCGCCAGTTCGGTGTCGCCGAGCACGATGGACTGCCCGGTGACCAGCCGCACCCGGGAGAGGAGGCCGCCGTCGACCAGGATGCCGTTGGCCGAGTTGAGGTCGACGATCTCGATCGATCCGGGCCCGACCTCCACGCGCACGTGGCGTTTGGAGACGAGCTCGTCGTTGAGCACGACGTCGTTGCCGGGGATGCGGCCGATCGTGCTGTTGCCGACCGGCAGACGGAACTCGGCACCCTTGTCGGGACCGCTCATCACGCGAAGGATGGCCGCGGTCGGGCCGCGGCCGGCGCCCCGGGCCGCCCGGGCGCTCGAGCGTGCGCCGCCGGGCGCC
>NZ_SOGM01000036.1:0-20346 GCF_004403545.1 Cryobacterium sp. TmT2-59
TGCCCGGCACCACCTGGATCAACAAACCAGCCGAGCAAGAAGAGAAGGAACAGGAAGCAAAACTAGCCGCCTAAACTCACGCTGGCCTCATTCACCTTGACAAATTCCGCAACGATGGCTTCGAGTGCCACAAACTGACTAATTGTTGGTTCCCAACTCGCTCCTCCACCTTCGTGAATGGGACTTTGCGCGAACATAAGCGGTGATCGTGACTTTGTCGGCCAGGCAGCACGACTTAATGGGGCGGGCTGCGCACCTCGTAGTGAACGCGGATAACGACAGTCCGCCTAGATCACAGGAGGTTGAGTCCCATGACACTTCACACCCAGCAATCACTGTCCGGCTTCATTGCCTCGGACCCGCAGCAATCGGTGACCGAGAACGGCGAGACCCGCTTCTACGTCCGCGTCGGCCAACCGCACTTCCGTCGCGAAGACAGCGGTAACTTCACCGTCCTCGAGCCAAGCTTCCACGACCTCGTCGCCTACCGCGCCACCGCGGACCGAGCACTCACACGGTTTGCCAAGGGCGACAGCTTCGTCGCCGAGGGCTACGTCCGAAACTTTCAATTTGAGCGCGACGGAGAGGTGATCAATCGCGAAGAGTTCGTCGCAAAGAAGATCGGCCACGACCTCGCACGCACCAACTACGACGTCGACCGAACCCGCCGCTCAGTTGCAGGCACCGAACGGGATGCTCTAGCCGCCCAGAAGGCAGTCCTGCTCGAAGCGGAGCACGCTCGCGCCGGCTCAGCCGTGCTCGGAATGTGAGGACAACGATGGCAGCGTCCCTGGTCGACTGGGCGTCCGGCGACCAGGGTGCCTCATTCGGCGAAGACGAACTCGACGGGCCACTCTCGGCAGAGCCGCCACATCCCATCAACTGGAATCTCCTCAGCGCAGACGACGCCGAAACAGCGTGGATCGAACTCAACCGGTGGGTGAACTGGCTACGACGGACCTACGGACTCCCGGCATCCATCGTGCCACCCTTCTGGCACCGCCACCCCGAAGTCGTCTGGGAACTCTCCGCACTGCACCTGCACTGGCTCTGCGCATACGACCCCGACCAGCACGGCTCGGCCCCCTTCGGATGGCACCGCGACTTCGCCGACGCCCGCCAGCGCCTCCACGACTGGGTGGCGACATCGGGGACCCGGCTGGACCGAGACCGACCGAGTCGGCAGACTGTGTGGCCAGGAGAACCGCCGGCGGACGCAGTCGACGACATCGAGATCAGCAATCGCGACGAGGACTTCGTGCAGTTCGTCGTCGACGACGTCGCCCGACGTCGCGAGGCTGAGGCGGCGTTCTATGCACGCGTGGAATCTCCTTGAGATATCGATGGGTCAGGTGAGTGCGATCCACAGCCTCAGGTGACGGGCCCTAGGACGGCACCGTCGATGGTGCCACCGGCCTCGCCTTTGAGCTCGATCAGGATCGTGTGGGTCTCAACCTCCCCGATGGTCTCGCCAGTGTGACGATGAGCCGGATTGTGCCGTTCCTTCACTGCGCGGGTGGTGCCAGCTGCTGCAGGACATCCGCCGGCCCCGACTTCACCGTGCGATCGGGCTCGGCATAGTGTGCCTTGGTCGTGGAAGTCGAGGTGTGACCGAGCACGTCGGCCGCAGCCTGGATGCCGAGTTCGTTGGCGAGCAGAGTCGCCCCCGTGCGCCGAAAAGAATGGGGCGTGATTTCCAGGCCCTCGAGCCCGGCGTTCAGGAGTATGCCCCGGAACGAGCGCCTGACGTTATACGGTGCGAGCGGCGTACCAACCCGCGAGAAGAAGAGCAGGTGCTCGGTGTCCTCCGGATCGAGGAGCGCCAAACGCTGGCGAATCACATCGGCTGCGAACTGTGGCACAGCGATGACTCTGTTCGACTCGTGTGTTTTGGGATGCTCTTGACGGTGCACGCCGGTGCCGTTATGCACCACAAGCGTGCCGCCGATGTTCACCCGCGGCGGATCGGCGTCTATGTCGACGTCGCACTGCCGAAGCGCAAGCACCTCGCCGATGCGAGTAGCGGTACCGAGCATCACCTCGATGATGTCTCTCACCTGCCCGTCTGACCGTGGCCCCATCCGGCCCTCCCCCGTGCGCCATTCGCGTGCCGCGAGGCGGATTGCTCCTATCTGTTCCGTCGTGAGTGCCTTTGGGGTGTGAGGGGGCTTCTTCATGCGTGAGGCCTCGTTCATGGGATTTCGCGGAATGATCTCCCGCCGCACCGCGAATGCCAGGATCATTCCGAGGATCGTCCGGGAGTGCTTCGCGCGCGGATACGACTTCTCGCGCTGCTTCTTCAAGAAGAGCTCGATGCGTCCGACGGTTACTTCGCGAACCGTGAAGTTCTCAAAATAGGGCAGTACGAGGAGACGCAGTTGACGCTGGTAGGTCTCCTTGGTTCCTTGGGAACGGTCGACATCGTTCATCACGTCGTCCATCCAGGCCGCAGCGAGGAGAGGGAACGGCGAGCCGGCCTGGAGCGAGTCGCCGACGTCCCCGGCATGCATCCGAGCGGCCAATGCGACTTTGAGCGCTGTCTGCGCCGCGTTGCGGCTCGAGCGGGTCGCGCCCACCTGCCGTGACTGGCCGTCCCAGTCGCGGAAGACAGCCGTTGCCCGGTACCGGTCTGGACCGATCTTGGTCGTCTTGATGGCACCGAACGTGCTGATCGGAAGTCGGGGACGCCCGGCCATCAGTGCTCGCCACCTCGACTGCTCAAGGATGATTCGGGCTCGTGGAGGCCGTCCAGCCATCGGCGAACGTCGGAGACTCGATAGCGGATCTCCCGTCCAACTCGAATGCCAGACGGACCGCGGCCGTCGGTGCGCAGGTCGTAGATGGCCTGCACCTGCACGCCGAGATACTCGGCGAGTTCGCTTGTCGTCAATACAGGCTCTAGACCGAGCCCGAAGAGTCGTTCAGTATCCATGACCAGTAGGTATTCGAGGTCACTCCAGCCCGATCGAACCGGGTCGTGCACCTTCTTGATGAGCGCCGGTGTCAGGCGGTCACTTTCGAATAAACCATGGATAAACCATGCATGCATCAAGTCTTGCCCCTTCATTGAGGACAAGAAACCCTGATCAGATCGTATTTACGGTAGGGCGGCTGGGACTTGAACCCAGGACCGACGGATTATGAGTCCGCTGCTCTAACCAGCTGAGCTACCGCCCCGATGACCGCGACTACTCGCGAGTGGCTTACTCGGGAGTGTGCGCGGACGTTTCTGAGATGACCCGATCGGTCACCGGCTCCCCACGATACAGGCACTCGAAAGTGTTGAGGGTGCGATTGATGTCGTGGGCTTCGATGAGTCTGAGCGACTCGTGCTTGAGGGCGTCCAGGTTCTCCGGCGTCGCCGTCAGAACAGTGGTCAGCTTGTCGGCGAGGTCTTGCGAGTTGCCGGGTTCGAACAGGAAGCCGTTCTCACCGTCATGCACGAGGTGCGGGAGCGCCATGGCATTGGCAGCTACGACCGGCAAACCGGAGGCCATGGCTTCCATCGTCGCAATGCTCTGCAATTCTGCAATCGACGGCATGGCGAACACGGTCGACCGGGTATACGCGTCGCGCAGCTCGGCATCCGTCACATAGCCGGTGAAGGTGACGCGGGCCCGGATGCCCAGCGTCTGGGCCAGGTGCTCCAGGTTGCGCTTTTGGTCGCCGCCGCCGACGATCTCGACCTGCACGTTCAGGTCGGGCGAGAGCAGGGCGACGGCCTGCAGCAGTACGTCGATCTGCTTCTCACCGGTCACGCGCCCGACGAACAGAATGCGGTTCCCGGTGCGGGGTTCAAAGTTGGGCGAATAGTTGTGGGCGTTGATGCCGCAGGAGATCGCCAGCACGCCCTCGAGGCCGGTGTAGCGCTCCAGAAACTGGGCTGCCCGCTGGGTCGGGGTTGTGACGGCCTCCGCGCGGCCGAAGGTGCGCCGCGCCGCCCGCCAGGCGCCCTTGATCAATCGCTCGTGCAGCCCCTTGGGCAGAAGGGTGAACTCGAGCATGTTCTCGGGCATGAAGTGGTTGGTGCCGATGATGCGGATGCCCCGCTTCTTCGCCTCGATCGTGACCCCGCGGCCCACGATGATGTGCGACTGGAAGTGCACCACGTCGGGCTTGAAGGAGTCGAGGATGCGGCGGCTGTCGCGTCGGACGAACCAAGGCAGGGCGAATCGAAGCCAGTCGTGCGGATACCAGCGCCAGCTCTGCAGGCGGTGCACGACCATCTGCTGGCCTTCATGCGTCTCAGTGAAGGTGCCGTACTTGCGTGACGGAGCCGGCGCCATGATCTGCACCTCGTGCCCGCGGGCCACCATGCCGGCAGCGAGCCGCTCGGCGAATTTGGCCGCGCCGTTCACGTCGGGAGCGAAGGTGTCCGCGGCGATCAATACCCGAATCGGCTTCTTCGACACCGGGGCAACCCGGTGCGACTCGCTCGAAAAATCGGTCGATTCTGACAAAAGACACTGTCCCAACGTAGGTGTGCCGGAGGCCATCATCCGGCGAAGAGTTCCTGCTTTCGACGGCGCGTACGCTGACGAGGTCTTCTAGCACCCTATTCTAATCGGCTTCAGTCCGTGGCAAGGGGGTGATAGCGCGCCAGCAGGAAGACCCCACCGATCGCAACGACGCCCGCCAGGATGAAAGCGGCGGATGCCCAGGCCGGGGCCTGCTCCACCTCACCGAGCACGACGATGCCGATACCGACGGCAATCAGCGGATCAATCACGGTCAACCCGGCGATGACCAGGTCCGGGGGGCCGGACGCGTAGGCGGTCTGCACGAAATAGGCTCCCAGGGCGGCGGCCAGCAGCAGCCCGGCCACGCAGGCGAGCGTCAGCCATTCGAAGTTTCCGTTCTGGGTTCGGTTGATGATCACCTTCGCCAGGGTGGCGACAAAACCATAGAGCACCCCGGCGCCGATGATGTAGAAAATGGCCTTGAACCGGGTGCGCAGGAACACGAATGCGGCGCCGAATAGCGCCAGCACCACGCCGAGCACGACCAGAATGGTGAGCAGGTTCGCGTCGGTGACGGGCTTGTCCACCGCGGTGAAGGCCGCCACGGTGACGAACAGGCCGACCCCGCCCACGCACATCGCGATGGCGATTTTCGACGCCCGGTTGACCGGAACACGGGTGACCCGGGCGTTGAGGATCGACGTGATCACCAGGGCGACGGCGCCCAACGGCTGCACCATGATGATCGGGGCGAAGGCCAGACTGGAGAGCTGGAAGACGATGGCGAGCCCCAGCATCAGCGTGCCGAACACCCAGGAGGGCCGGCTGAGCAGAAGCATCAGCTGCCGAGGATTGAGCCCGCCCGTTATCTCTGCGGTCTTCGCCTCTACCTTGGTGACGCCGCGGTGCTGGAACTGCGCCCCGAGCGACAGGAACACCGCTCCAACGAGGGCCAGCGGGATGCCGATCGCCTGACGCGGGTCGATCGTGACAGCCAAGTCAGTCAGGTCGGGAGTCACTCAATGACCTTATCCAGAACGAGCCCGATATCCTTGCTGAATGGCCGTACGCTCGATAGTTATTTCAGGAGATCCCGTTCTCCACTCCCCCGCACGCCCCGTCGTGAATTTCGGAGATGATCTGCACGAACTGGTGCAGGACATGTTCGAGACGATGGACGCCGCCCCCGGTGTCGGCCTGGCCGCACCCCAGGTCGGCGTGCCCCTGCGGCTCTTCACCTACAACTACCCCGACGACGAGGACGGCGACCGCCTGTGGCGTGGCGTGGCCATCAACCCGGAATTGTGGATCACGCCCGTTCCGGCCGGAGAAGCCGACGAGGACGAGGACGTCGAGGGGTGCCTGTCCTTCCCCGGCGAGCGATTCCCGCTGCTGCGCTCCCCCGCCGCGATCCTGACGGCGGTGGACCTGGACCAAAAACCGTTCGAGATCCGGGCCGACGGATGGCTCGCGCGCATCTTCCAGCATGAGTACGACCACCTCGATGGCACGCTGTACGTCGACCGGCTCGAGCACTTCTATGCCAAAATCGCGGCCAAAGTGGAACGCAAACGCGGCTGGGGCATCCCCGGGCAAGCCTGGCTGCCCGGCGTGGACAACCTCGAGGACTGAACCGACGAGTGCCCTGCCGACCGGTTGACCGGTTGAGCAGGGGACCCCTCGTCAGCGAGCGAGGTTGACGCCGTGGATGCCGTTGTGGAAACGCAGCGACGGGAACACCGCCGACACGGTGAAGCCGACTCCGGGCACGCTGCCAGCGTCGAATACGCCGCCGAACAGTTCGGCGCGTTCGCGCATCTGGGTGATTCCCGCCCCGGTAACGCTCTCGCTCAGCGCTTTCAGGTCGTCATCGATCGTGTACTTTGTGCGCGCCGCGAAATCGGCTTCATCCGTGCTTTCCCGCCGGGCCGCCGCACGGATGCCGTCGTCGGCCACCACGAGTTGCAGTCCATCTCGGCTCCAGGTGAAGGAGATGCGGGCTTCCGTGCCACGGCCGCCGTGGCTGAGGGTGTTGGCCAGGGCGCCCTGCAGGATGCGGAAGATGGCCAGTTCGGCGCCCGGCTTGAGCGGGAATCGCTCCCCGGACTCGGTGAAGACCACGGAGAGGCCGGCGTCGCACATGACCCGGAAGAGGTCGCGCGTGGACTGCAACCCGGGCTGCGTTGTCGCGATGGCTTCGCCGTCCCGAACGATCGTGAGAACCCGGCGCATGTCGGCCAGGGCCACGCGGCCCTCGTCGACCAGGGTCGTGGCGACACGCACGGCGCTCGACGGGTCGCTCTCCGCCGTGTACCGGGCCGCCTCGGCCCGCGTGATCAGGCGGGAGACCGAGAGAACGGCGACGTCCTGGAGTTCGCGGATGATGCCGAGCCGGCCCTGCTGTTCGGCGAGGGAGAGTTCCAGGTCGATGCGCATCCGTTCGGCGGCCGACCGGTCGAACACGACTCGCCGCCAGGAGCGCCGAGCGCGCAGCCACAGGGCGAGGAGCACGACCGTGAGCACAGCCAGCAGGATGTCCACACTGAGGGAAACGTTCACGTATGCCGCCTTTTCTGCCGCCCACTTCGAACAAAAAAGGCCACCAGGGGTGGAGCCCTTGGTGGCCTTTAGCTCCCCGACTTGGACTCGAACCAAGAACCTGCGCATTAACAGTGCGCTGCTCTGCCAATTGAGCTATCGAGGAATGCTTTTTACAACTCTGTTACTTTATCAAATGTTGGCCGTGTGCAAAATCGAGGCCCGCCTTCAGTAGCCGACCCGAGGGTCGACGACCCCGACAAATCGGCCATCTTCAAGGAATGCGCGCACATTGAGGCGGATCCGCTCGGCGAGCAGCGGTGCCGTCATCTCGGGCGTGTCAGCCGTGTGCGGGGTGATCAGGCAGCGCGGTTCGTGCCATAGCGGGTGTCCGTCCGGCAACGGCTCCGGGTCGGTGACGTCGAGGGCCGCCCCGGCGATTTCCCCGGAGGCCAGGGCCGCCGTGAGCGCATCCGTGTGGACGAGCGGTCCCCGGGCGACGTTCACCAGGACCGCCTCCGGCCGCATCAACTCGAATTCGCGCTCTCCGATCAGGTGCCGGGTGCCCTCGGTGAGCGCCGCGGCGATGAAGACCACGTCGGCGGTCTGCAGAACCTCGTGCAGGGCTTCGGTCGGCACAGTCCGGGCCGCACCGGGCACCGGCAGCGGGCTGCGACGCACGACCGTGATGGAGGTGTCGAAGGGGGCGAGCAGGCGAATCAGTTCCAGGGCGATTCCGCCAGCGCCGACGATGACCACGGAGCGGCCGTAGAGCGAGCGCCCTTCCGGCACCGTGCTCCAGGTTGTTGCGCGAGCGCGCTTCGGAAGCACGCGGAGCAGGGCCAGACCGAGGGCGAGGGCATGCTCGGCGACGGGCTGCGCGTAGGCGCCCTTGGCGCTGGTCCAGAGCAGGCCCGGCCGGCCGAGCCCGGCCAGCACGCCGCTGAACGCGTCCACGCCCGCCCAGGGCAGTTGCACCCAGCCGATCATCGGGTGCGCGTCCAGGGTGGCGCGCAGTTCGTCGGCGCGCCCGTAATCCAGCCAGATCAGCCCCCGCGTGTCCGGGGAGAGGGCCGTGACCGTTCCCCCGACAGATCGCACGGCAGCCGTGAAGGCGCCCTCGGACTCGGGCAGGATCGTGATCGGGCCGCGTTCCGGCCACCGGTCCCGCGGCAGAGGAGCCACGGCGGCCGTGAGCACGGCCCGGTGCTGGGCGAGTTCAGGACTGCGTGACATGGGCACCGTCCTCGTCCGCGCCGGGTTCGCTCTCGGTGGTTTCGTCACCGGTAAGCGCATCGGCCAGGCCCGCGACATACGGATGCCACGGGTCGTCGAACACCTCGTCGATGGTGCCGAGCCCGACCAGGACTCCTTGGTGGAGCACGCCGATCCGGTTCGCCACCCGGCGCAGCACCTTGAGGTCCGAGCTGATCACCAGGGCGGAGAAGGCACGTTCCCGCTGCAGTTCGCCGATCAGATCGGTCACCGCGTCCCGCACCGTGGCGTCCACGCCCGCGGTCGGCTCGTCGGCGATCAGGAGCGACGGGCCGAACACGAGCGCCCGGGCGAGGGCAACCCGCTGGCGCTGCCCGTTGCTCAGCTCGTAAGGGTACTGGGTGAGCACGGTCAGCGGCAGGCGGACGGCGTCGATCATGGTCGCCACCCGGGCCTCGAGCGCACGGCGGTTGTAGCGCCGGTCCCGGTCCAGGATCGGCTCGGCCACGATCTCCGCCACGGTCAGGGTGGACGGCAGGGTGTCGGCGGCGTCCTGGGCGAGGTAGCCCACCCCGAAGGTGAGCCGGGCCAATTTGCGACGACGGATGCCGCGCAGCCGGTAGCCGAGAACACCGGCCTCTCCCCCGGTGATCTGCGGTCTCACCGTTCCGGCAGCCGGGCCGAACGCGGCCCCCGACAGCACCCGCGCGAGGGTGCTCTTGCCGGATCCGCTCTCCCCCAGCAGACCGAGAACCTCGCCGGGCTCGATCCGCAGGGTGAGGCCGTGCACCGCCACGAAGGCTCCGCTGGCACCGTGTGGCGGGTATTCGATGGTCAGGTCACTGGTCGAGATCGGGTGTGTCGGTGCCGTGCCGCGAGTCATGGTTTCTATCCTGCCGCACGCAGTCGGCGGAGCCCCTCCCGTCGGACGGCCTGTTCGGCCGGGTCGGGTACGGGCAGGGAGGCGAGGAGCCGCTGGGTGTACGGGTCTTTCGGCGCACCCAGCACCTGGGCGCTGGTCCCCTCCTCGACCAGTTTGCCCTGATAGAGCACCGCGATCCGGTCGGCGACGAGGTCGACGACGGCGAGGTCGTGGCTGATGAACAGCGACGCGAATCCGAATTCCCGCTGCAGCTCCGCGAAGAGCTCCAGCACGCGCGCTTGCACCGACACGTCGAGGGCGCTGGTGGGTTCGTCCGCGATGAGCAGGGCCGGTTCCAGGGCCAGCGCACGGGCGAGGCTGGCCCGTTGCCGCTGGCCGCCGCTGAGTTCGTGCGGGTAGCGGTCCCCGTACGCCCGGGGCAGCTGCACGGCCTCGAGGAGTTCGTTCACCCGGGCCCGGGCTGCCGCGGGAGTCTTCGCCCGACCGTGCACCACCAGCGGTTCCGCGACGCATTCGGCGATCGTCAGCAACGGGTTGAAGCTCGATGCGGGGTCCTGGAAGACGAAACCGATGTCCTTGCGGAATTTCTTGAACGCCCGCTCCTTAAAGCCGTTCATCTCGTGACCCAGCACGGTGAGTGACCCGCCGGTCACCCGGGTCAGGCCGGCGATGGCCCGCCCTGTGGTGGTCTTGCCGGAGCCGCTCTCGCCCACCAGCCCGAGCACCTCGCCCGGCCGGATCAGGAAACTCACCCCGTCCACGGCGGTGAAGCCGCCTCGGCCGAGGCGCCCGGGGTACTCGATCCGGAGGTTGTCGGCGACGACGACCGGGGCCTGCTGCGCCCATCCGCGCTCCCGCGCCGTGGCCCGCGCAGCGGCGTGCGCGACGCCCTGGCCGACGTGGGGCACGGCGGCGAGAAGCTTCTTCGTGTAGTCGTCCTGCGGCGAGGTGAACAGGGTCTGGGCGTCGGCCTCCTCCACCACCTTGCCCTGGTACATCACGGCGACGCGGTCCGCCAGGTCGGCGACGACACCCATGTTGTGCGTGATCAGCACGATGGCGGTGCCGAACTCGTCGCGGCAGCGGCGCAGCAGGTCGAGAATCTCCGCCTGCACGGTTACGTCGAGGGCCGTGGTCGGCTCGTCGGCGACGATCAGGCCCGGGTCGAGCACGAGGGCCATGGCGATGACGACGCGCTGCTTCTGCCCGCCGGAGAACTGATGCGGGAAGTAGTTGACGCGGATCTCCGGGTCGGGAATGCCGACCCGGCCGAGAATCTCGATCGCCTTCTGCTTCGCCTCCTTCCGGCTGAACTCACCGTGGGCGCGGATGCCCTCGGCGATCTGCCAGCCGACGGTGTACACCGGGTTGAGTGCGGTGGACGGCTCCTGGAACACCATCGACACGTCCGTACCGCGAACCTGGCGCAACTGGGACGTGCTGAGCGAGATCACGTTGTTCTCACTCGAACCGTCCTTGCTGCTGAGGATGACCGCCCCGGAGGCGGTCGCCGTCTCCGGCAGCAGCCCGAGGATCGTCTTGGCCGTGACGGTCTTGCCGCTGCCGCTCTCGCCGACGATGGCGAGGACCTCGCCCGGCGCCACCCGCAGGCTCACACCGTCGACGGCCCTGACGGCGCCGGCGTCGGTCGCGAAGGAGATGCCCAGGTCGGTGATGGTGAGCACATCGGTCATGGTCTGTCCTCGAGTCCGTCGGAAGGATGGGTGGCTTGGTCTTCGAGACCGTCGAGCCCGCCGGGCCCGGCGGTGAGCACACCGCCGGGAACGACGGAGGTCTCCGCGACGACGCCGGCCGCCTGCGCGACCGCCCGTCGTCCGCGCAGCCGGGGATCGGCGAGGTCGTTGAGGCTCTCGCCCACCAGTGTGATGCCGAGCACGACGAGCACGATCGCGAGGCCAGGGAAGAGCGAAGTCCACCAGATTCCGCTGGTGACGTCGGAGACCGCCTTGTTGAGGTCGAAACCCCATTCGGAGGCGGCGGTCGGTTCGATGCCGAAGCCGAGGAAGCCGAGACCGGCGAGGGTCAGGATGGCCTCCGACGAGTTCAGGGTGAAAATCAGCGGGAGGGTGCGGGTCGCATTGCGCAGCACGTGCCGGAACATGATCCGGCCGTTGCTGGCGCCGAGCACGCGGGCGGACTCGACATAGGCTTCCGCCTTGATCCGCACCGTCTCGGCCCTGATCACCCGGAAGTACTGCGGGATGAACACCACGGTGATCGAGATCGCGGCCGCGAGGATGCCGCCGATCAGGTTCGATTTGCCGCCGGAGATGACGATGGACATCACGATGGCGAGCAGCAGGGACGGGAAGGCGTATACGGCGTCGGACACGACGACGAGGATGCGGTCGAGCCAGCCGCCGAAGTAGCCGGAAAACAGCCCGAGCAGCACCCCGGCGAAGATGGACAGGATCACGGCGACGATGATCACGAACAGGGCCGTCTGCGCGCCCCAGATCACCCGGGACAGCACGTCGTAACCGCCCGCCGTGGTGCCGAGGAGATGCGCTTCGCCCGGGGGCTGCTGCGCGCCGAACGCGCCGTCGGCGTCGCGGAGCTGGCTGAAACCGAACGGGGCGATCACGGGAGCGAAGATGGCTGTCAGCACGAACACGGCCGTGATGACCAGGCCGGCCAAGAGCATCCCGCGCTGCAGCCCGATGCTCTGGCGCAGCTGGTGCACGATGGGTAGGCGGGTCCACCGGCCGGGCTTCCGCACGGCGGGCGGGTTCTGGGCAGCGGTCACGGTCAGTACCTCACCCTCGGGTCGATCAGCGCGGCGATGATATCGACGATGAAGTTGGACAGGGCGACGATCACGGCGAGTAGGGCGACGATTCCCTGCACGGCCACGAAGTCACGCGCCTTGAGGAATTCGGAGAGCATGAAGCCCAGGCCCTTCCATTCGAAGGTGGTCTCGGTCAGCACCGCGCCGCCGAGGAGCAGGGCGATCTGCAGGCCGATCACGGTGATGATGGGGATCAGTGCGGGCCGGTAGGCGTGCTTGCGCACCAGCCGGAACTCGCTCACCCCGCGTGAGCGGGCAGCGTCGACGTAGTCGGTGCCGAGGGTGCCGATGACGTTGGTGCGCACGAGCCGGAGGAATACCCCGGCCGTGAGGAGCCCGAGCGCGAGCGACGGGAGCACGGCGTGGGAGAGCACGTCACCGAGCACCTGCGGGTTGCCGGTCATCATGGCGTCGATGGTGTACAGCCCGGTCTTGTTGGGCAGCAACTGCATCTGCAGTTCGGCGCTGGTCGAGGCGCGCCCGGCCACGGGCAGCACCTGCAGCCAGACGGCGAAGACGAGCTTGAACAGGAGGCCGGAGAAGAAGACCGGGGTGGCGTAGCAGAGGATGGCGAAGACGCGCAGGAACGCGTCAGTGGGCTTGTCCCGGAAGTAGGCGGCGACCATTCCGAGCGGGATCCCGATGATGAACGCGACCAGGAGCGAGTAGAACACCAGCTCGAAGGTGGCGAGCCCGTAGGTCATCAGCACCTCCGAGACGGGGCGGTTGGTGCTGATCGTGGTGCCGAAGTTGCCGGTGAAGATCTGGCCGAGGTACTCCACGTACTGCACCAGGATCGGGCGGTCATAGCCGGCCGCGTGGATGCGCTCTGCCAGCTGATCGGGCCCGAGGCGACCGCCCAGGGCCGCCGTGATCGGGTCGCCGGTGAGGCGCATCAGCCAGAAGACCATGGAGACGAGGATGAACATCGTGGGGATGATCAGCAGGAAGCGGATCAGGACGTACCGGCCGATCCCACCGCCGGACGAAGTTCGTTTCTTGGGTCCGGCGGCCCGAGGGGCCGTGGGACGCATGCTCACAGTGGTCATGCCTGCCTAACGCTGGAAAAATGAGAGGGGCACCCAGCAATGAAATTGCTGGGTGCCCCCGGATTTCAAATTAGAGAAACTCTAGCCGGTCGGGACTCAGCCCTTTTTCAGCGCAGCGTAGCGGAACTTGAACGACGCGTCGAGGGTGTCGCTGGTGCCGGTCACGTCGGTGCCGGTGACGGCCACCTGGGCGCCCTGCAGCAGCGGCACGGTCGACAGCTGGGCGGCGACCTTGTCCTGGATGTCCTCGATCAGCTTGGTGCGCTCCGCGGGGACGGCCGTGACGGCCTGCTTCAAAATCAAAGCGTCGACCTCAGGGTCGCTGTAGTGGTTCTTCAGGAAGCCACCCTCGAGGAAGAACGGGGTCAGGTAGTTGTCGGCGTCGGAGTAGTCCGGGAACCAACCGAGCTGGTACACGGGGTACACATCGGTCGTGCGGTCCTTGGCGTACTGAACCCACTCGGTGGTCTGCAGGTTGACCGTGAACAGGCCGGAGGCTTCCAGCTGGTCCTTGACCAGGGCGTACTCGTCGCCCGAGGAGGGACCGTAGTGGTCGTTGCTGTACTGCAGGTTCAGCACGACCGGGCCGGTCACGCCGGCCGCGGCGAGGGTCGCCTTCGCCTTGTCGCGGTCCGGGGCGCCCTTGCCGTCGCCGTAGAGGCCCTTGAGGGACTCGGTGGCACCGGTCAGGCCGGCGGGCACGTAGGAGTACACGGGCGTGTAGGTGCCCTTGTAGACCTGCTTGGCGATTTCCTCGCGGTCGACGAGGTCGGCAACCGCCTGGCGCACGGCGAGAGCCTTGGCCGGGTCTGCCTCGGGGGTCTTGGCACCGAACGGCTGGGTGTCGAAGTTGAAGACGACGTAGCGGAGCTCGCCGCCGGGACCGTCAACGACCTTGACCTTGTCGTTGCCGCGGAGGTCTTCGATGTCCGTGGCCGAGAGGCTGCGGAACGCGACGTCGATGTTGCCCTGCTGAACGTCGAGCTTGAGGTTGGAGGCGTCGGCGTAGTACTTGACGTTGACGACATCCGTCTTCGCCGGGCCGAGGAGTCCCGCGTAGTCCTTGTTGGCCTTGTAACCGACCAGGTTGTTGAAATCGTAGCTGGTGATGACGTACTGGCCGGCAAAGGCGTTCGCCTTGACGATGTCGTTGTCGGAGGTGAGCGCGGTGGCGGAGAAGGAATCCTCGTCGACGATCGGGCCGGCCGGGCTGGACAGGATCTGCGGGAAGATCTGGTCGTCGGCCTGCTTGAGCGTGAAGACGACGGTGGTGTCGTCAGGCGCTGCCACGCTGGCGAGGTTGTAGAGCAGCGACGACGGGCCGTTGTCGTCCGCGATCGCCAGCTGGCGGTCGAAGGTGAACTTCACGTCGGAGGACGTGAGGTCGTTTCCGTTGGCCCACTTCAGGTCGGGCTTGAGCGTGACCGTGTACTCGGTCGGGCTCGTGAACTCGGCTTTGGTGGCGATGTCGGGCTCGACGTCGGGGCTGCCGTACGGCGTGTTCATCAGGAATGGGAAGACCTGGTTCTGCACCGAGAACGAGCCGTTGTCGTAGGAGCCGGCGGGGTCGAGCGTCGTGACCTTGTCGGTCGTGCCGATCGTGATGGAGCCGCCGCCGCTGGTGCTCTTATCGGTCGACCCGCCTGCGGAGCAGCTCGCGAGGGTCAGCGCGGCGACAGCGACGACTGCCGCGGCGCTGATGCCTTTCGCGCGTGAAGTGGATGGGAATGCCATAGCCGTGAGCCTCTTCCTCTAGAAATCCGATGCGGGGCGCGGGGCCGTAACGCACACGCCTGCATTGCTGTAGGAAAAGAATTAGCACAGAAGGCCCGATTACCAGCCGGTTCACGGAGCATCTTTACCGAGCTGCAACGTGCAGCGCCCGGCTTTCGGGGCCGCCGGGGCTCGGGCCTCACTCCTCGCGGAGGTTGCGCTTCTCGGCTTCGACCCGCACCAGTTCACGCTGGATCGCCACGTAGACCTCTCGGTTGGAGGCATCCGCCCGCTGGAGGCGCCCGAGCAGCTCGGCCTTCTGTCGCAGCAGGTCGCGGTCGACCAGGGCGACCGTGACATCGCGCACGTACCGGGCCACCGCCCCCTCGGAGCGCTCCGGCAGAGACGCCATGGCCAGGTCCTTGACCAGGTTTTCCAGCGGGGCCGGAACCTCGGTGACGACCCGGTCCAGCCAGTCCGATGCGGCGTGGTGCGTCAGGCTGGCGGCGATGGCGTCGCGCACGACGGCCAGGGACTGGTTCGAGAACGTGGTCTGCACGGCGCGCTGGAGCAGTTCCAGCCCGACCACGGTCGGGCGCTGGAGCATGGCCATCAGGCCGTCGCGTTCCAGCCGGGTGACCGGATCGGTGGCGAGGTCGACCATGGAGAAGGGCTGCTCCCGCGGCGCGTCGTCCCGGCCGGCGTGCCGGGCGGTGTCCTCCCCGGACCCGGAGGACCGTGAGCGGGTCAGGGCCGCGGAGACGGCCTTGCCGACCTCGCCGAGCTCCATCCCGAGCATGCGGGCCAGTTCGTGGGTGTACCCGGGGCGCAGGGCAGGGTCGCGGATGTCGCTGACGATCGGCGCCGCGGAGCGGAGCGCGGCCACCCGTCCCTCCACGGTGTCGAGGTTGTACTGGCCGAGCAGCTGCCGGATCATGAACTCGAACATGGGCTTCTTCGAGTCGATCAGCCGGCGCACGGCGTCGTCGCCGCGGTGCAGGCGCAGGTCGCAGGGGTCCAGTCCCTCCGGACCGACCGCCACGAAGGTCTGGGCGGTGAAACGCTGCTCCTCGCTGAAGGCGCGCATGGCCGCCTTCTGGCCGGCGGCATCCGGGTCGAACGTGAACACGACCTCGCCGACCCCGCTGTCGTCGCCGAGAACGCGGCGCAGCACCTTGATGTGGTCGACACCGAAGGAGGTGCCGCAGGTGGCCACGGCGGTGGTGACCCCGGCCAGGTGGCACGCCATCACATCCGTGTACCCCTCGACGACGACGACCTGGTGCCCACGCGAAATGTCCCGTTTGGCGAGGTCGAGCCCGTAGAGCACCTGGGCTTTGTGGTAGATCGGTGTCTCGGGCGTGTTGAGGTACTTGGGGCCCTTGTCGTCGTCGAGCAGTTTGCGGGCGCCGAAGCCGATGGTCTGCCCGGTGATGTCACGGATCGGCCAGACCAGGCGACCGCGGAACCGGTCGTAGACGCCGCTCGCTCCTTCACGGCTGGAGACCAGCCCGGAGAGCGTGAGCTCCTCGGTGGTGAACCCCTTGGCCCGGAGGTGGTTGGTGAGTTCGTCCCAGCTCTTCGGGGCGAAACCCACGCCGAAGCGGGCGGCCGCCAGGGCGTCGAAGCCGCGTTCACCGAGGAAGGTGCGCCCGACGGCGGCGCCCGCACTGCCGAGCCGCTCGACGAAGAAGTCGGCGGCCGCTTGGTTGGCCGCGTACAGCCGGGCCCGGTTGGTGTGGTCGGGCGCCTCGCCCGCGCCGCCCTCGTAGTGCAGCTCGATGCCGACGCGCCCGGCGAGGCGTTCGACGGCCTCGCTGAAGCTGACGTGGTCCATCTTCTGCAGGAACGAGTAGACATCGCCGCTCTCGCCGCAGCCGAAGCAGTGGTAGAACCCCACCTGGGGGCGGACATGGAAGCTGGGGCTGCGCTCGTCGTGGAACGGGCAGAGGCCTTTCATCGACCCGACCCCGGCTGACTTGAGGCTCACATAGTCGCTGACGATGTCGGCGATGTTGGTGCGGGCTTTGACCTCTTCGATGTCGTCTTGTCGAATCAGGCCTGCCATAGCTGAATGCTAGTCCTGCCCGGGTCGGTGTTCGTTACGGTGCACCGGTTTGTGGAGATACGGTGTGTGGAGTTACGGATGGGCCGGGCTCAGTTCTGCACGAGGCGTTCGTACCAGGCCAGCGCGGACTGGTCGGTGAGGCTGGCCACCTGGTCCACGACCACGCGCTTGCGGGCGGCATCGTCGGAGGCGGCGCGCCAGTCCTCGGTGAATCCGGCGTCGAGGTGCTCGTCGCCCGAGGTGTACAGGCGTTCGGCCAGCAGGCCAAGCACTTTACGCTGCTGGGTGTAGATCGGCTGCCGGGTGTTGTTGGACATGACGAACGCGGCAACGACGCCCTTGAGTACGGCGATCTCGGCCTGGATCTCCCGCGGCACCACGACGTGGGCCCCGAACCGGAGCAGGCTGTCCATCGGGTAGGACTGCCGGGTGGCGTGCACGGCGGCACCGGAGAAGCGGCCGATCAGCTGGCTGGTGAGGGTCTTCAGTCGTCCCTGGTCGCGGCGGCCCGCCGTCCAGGTGCGCAGCCAGGAGTCCATCGCCCCGATCCGGTCGTAGGCCTGGGCGAGCTCCTCGTGTGACACGGCGCCGCCGATCCAGGCGTGCATCGACGGGACGAGTTCGGCGCTGGCCTGGCCGTTGAGGGCGGCGACGTCGACGTAGCCGTTGACCACGGCATCCTCGAAATCGTGCACGGAGTAGGCGATGTCGTCCGAGAGGTCCATCACCTGCGCCTCGATGCAGAGGCGCCGGTCCGGCGCGGCGGCGCGCATCCACTCGAAGGCGGCCCGGTCGTCCTGGTAGAAACCGAATTTGGCGCGCCCGCTCGGGTCGGCCACCGAGGACTCGTCCGGCCACGGGTACTTGCAGCTGGCGTCGAGGCTGGCCCGGGTGAGATTGAGCCCGTAACTGCGGCCGTCGGCCCCGAACACCTTGGGTTCGAGGCGGGTGAGCAGGCGCAGGGTCTGCGCGTTGCCCTCGAAGCCGCCGATGTCGGCGGACCAGTCGTTCAGCGCACGCTCGCCGTTGTGGCCGAACGGCGGATGCCCGATGTCGTGCGCGAGGCACGCGGTGTCGACGATGTCGGGGTCGAGTCCGAGCCGCAGGGCGAGCTCCCGGCCGACCTGGGCCACCTCGAGGGAATGGGTGAGCCGGTTCCGGGCGAAGTCGAGGCCAGCGGTGGGGCTGAGCACCTGGGTCTTGGCGGCGAGCCGCCGCAGCGCGCTGGAATGCAGCAGCCTGGCCCGGTCGCGCGCGAAATCGCTGCGCCTGGACCCGTGCTGCTCCGGCAGCCAGCGCTGTTCGTCGTGGGTGCTGTACCCGGTCTCGTTAGCCACCGCTTGTGTCCCCTTCGCCCTCGGTCAGGTTGGCGCGTTCGGCGCCTTCGATCTCCTGGGAGTCGAGCCAGTGTTCGGGGAGGGCGGTCCTCTTCGGGCTGCCCGCGCGTCCGCGTGGGCCCTCGGCACCCGCGCCCGGGTATTCCTGCTCCCCGTCGAGCGTGCCGAGCAGGTCGTCGAGCTGCGCGAGCGAGACCACTGACGCGAGGCTGGCCCGAAGGTCGCCGCCGACCGGGTAACCCTTGAAGTACCAGGCCACATGCTTGCGGATGTCGCGGCAGGCCCGCTCTTCGCTCTCGAAGAATTCGGTGAGCAGTTCGGCGTGGCGGCGGAACGTGTCCGCGACCTGGCCGAGGCGGGGCTGGATCCGGGCGGTGGCCAGGTCGCCGCGGAAGGCCGCGGCCAGGTCGCCGAACAGCCACGGGCGGCCCAGGCAGCCGCGTCCGACGACGACTCCGTCGCATCCGGTCTCGGCCACCATGCGCAGGGCGTCCTCGGCGGACCAGATGTCGCCGTTGCCGAGGATCGGGACGCTGGTGACGGTGTTCTTGAGCGTGGTGATGGCCGACCAGTCGGCCTGGCCGGAGTAGTGCTCGGCCGCCGTGCGGGCGTGCAGTGCGATGGCGGCGACGCCGGCGCCTTCGGCCGCCTTGCCGGCCTCCAGGTACGTGAGGTGGTCGGAGTCGATGCCCTTGCGCATCTTGATCGTGACCGGCACGGAGCCGCCGGCGGTCACCGCGGCCTCGACGATCTGCCGGAACAGCCCGAGCTTCCAGGGCAGTGCGGCGCCACCGCCCTTGCGGGTGACCTTGGGCACGGGACAGCCGAAGTTCAGGTCGATGTGGTCGGCGCGGTCCTCCGCGACGAGCATGGTGACCGCCTCGGAGACGGTTTTCGGGTCAACCCCGTAGAGCTGGATCGAGCGGGTGGTTTCGCTCTCGTGGTGCCGGATCAGGCGCATCGATTCCGGGGTGCGCTCGACCAGCGCGCGGGAGGTGATCATCTCGCTGACGTAGAGGCCCGCACCGAACTCGCGGCAGAGCCGGCGGAACGCGGTGTTGGTGATGCCGGCCATCGGGGCGAGCACGACGGGCACGTCGAGCGTGAGCGGGCCGATCTGGAGCGGCTTCGCCGGACCGATCGTGGTTGCAGGTATCATCCGTTCAATTCTCACAGACGCCAGGATGGCTGGTGACCGCCCCCAAGCTGGCCTCTCCCCGCCCGCCGAGCCGTGAGTTCCGCCACTGTTTTGGCGCAAAACACGAGTAAAACTCACGGCTCGGCGGGGTGAGGAGTCAGGCTCCGCAGCAGCCGTCGGCGCCGCAGCAGGCGCCGGACTCGGACTGGCCGAGCAGTTCGATCGTGGGAACCGGCGCGGCCTCGGTGGGGACGGCCGGGGTGGAGACGGCCTCGGTGGGGACGGCCGGGGTGGTGGTCACATCGGTCATTTGTTCTTCTCCTCGATTTTTTCGGACTGAGCCTGGCCGAGAGCCTGCGCAAAGGTATCAGGCTCCTGCGCACCGGAGATGCCGTATTTTCCGTCGATCACGAAGAAGGGCACCCCCTGGATGCCGTAGGCGGCGGCCTGAGCGACGTCGGCCTTGACCGCCGCCAGGAACTCGTGCGCGGTCAGGGAGCGCACGACGTCGTCCCGGTCCAGACCGATCTCGGCGGCCAGGTCGGCCAGGTCCTCGATCCGGCCCACGTGCCGGCCGTCGACAAAGTAGGCCTTGAGCAGGCGTTCCTTCATCTCGAGCTGGCGGCCCTGGGCTTTGGCGTAGTGCAGCAGCTCGTGCGAGATGACGGTGTTCGTCTGGTGCACGGAGTCGTAGTCGTAGTGCAGACCGACGCTCTGGGCGATCCCGGTGACCCGCTCGAGCATCTGCTCGACGTCGGCGAGGGGCAGGCCCTTGCGCTGGCTGAGGTAGTCGACGGGGCTGCCGTCGAAATCGACCGGGGTATCCGGCGCGAGTTCGTAGCTGTGGTACTCGACCTCGACCTCGCCGTCGAACAGGGCCGCCCCGGCCTCGAATTTGCGCTTGCCGATGTAGCACCAGGGGCACTGCACATCGGACCAGATGTCTACTTTGATGGTTTCACTCACTGTGGCGGTAACCGTCGGCGCCCGCGTTGTATTCCCGGCCCGGTCCCGGTGTGCGCCAGCCCTAGTAGTACTTAGTTATGTTGGGGCTCGTTGTCGGCAGTGGGGACAGTATCCGAGATAGACGGCGAGGACTCGTTGGAGTTCTCTGAGGATGCCGTAGAGGCTCAGCC
>NZ_SOGM01000004.1:0-20413 GCF_004403545.1 Cryobacterium sp. TmT2-59
CGCCGGCGGTGCTCGCGCCGGCGGTGCTCGCGCCGGCGGTGGGCGGGGACGCCGCGGCCGGGTCGGTCGCGACTCTGGTGGCGCCGCCCGCGCTCGCCGACACCCCCGCCACGGCGATCGCGCACTGGGCGATCCACCCGGGCGGGCGCAGCATCCTGGACAAGACCGAGGCCAAGCTGGGCCTCAGCGAGGCGCAGCTCGTGCCCTCACGCGAGACCCTTCGCAACTACGGGAACATGAGCAGCGCCACCATCCTGTTCGTGCTCAAGGCGATCATGGATTCCCCGGACGCGACCGACGGAGAACGGGTCTGCGCCATGGCGTTCGGGCCAGGGCTGACGGTTGAATCCGGCTTGATGACCGTCACCGCCGGATAGCGGCGTGGGCATCCGTTCTCTGGGGCTGCGAACTCTGGGGCTGCGTGCGAGCGACGCCGTCGAGATCATGGACGACCCGGACTGCGACCCGGACCGGCTGACGAACACGTACGCGAACTTCAAGTACGTGAACGCGGTCGTGTCGGGCTGGCGCGGGATGTACCGGCGCGAGATCCGGCCGACCCTGTCTTCCACCCAGGAGCGCACGCTGCTCGACATCGGGTCGGGCGGCGGCGACATGGCGCGGGCGCTGGCGCGGTGGGCCGCGCGCGACGGCCTGCGCCTGCGGGTGACGGCGATCGATCCGGATGTCCGCGCGCACGCCTACGCGACCGGCCTGCCGCCGTTGCCGGGGCTCACGTTCCGGCGGGCGCTGAGCTCGGCGCTGGTCGCCGAGGGCCTGGTGTTCGACTTCGTGGTCTCCAACCACGTGCTGCACCACCTCACCGGGGAGCAGCTGGGCGGGCTGCTGGCCGATTCGAAGCGTCTGGTCGGCGGCGGCGGTGCTCGTGCTCGTGTCGGTGCTGGTGCCGGTGCCGGTGCTGGTGCTCGTGTCGGTGTTGGTGTCGGTGCCGGTGCTGGTGTCGGGCGGGTGTTGCACGCCGACATCGAGCGCAGCCGGTTCGCGTACCTCGGATTCGGTCTGGGCACCTGGCCGTTGTTCCGCCGGTCGTTCATCCGCGACGACGGGCTCACGTCGATTCGGCGCAGTTTCACGGCGGCCGAGTTGCGCGCGGTGGTTCCGCCGGGCTGGCGGGTGACGCGGGAGCATCCGTCGCGCCTCGTGCTGCGGTGGCCGGCTCCGGCCGCGACAGTGCCCGTTCCGGTCGAGAGTGACCGGCGCGACGGGCACTCTCGACCGGAACGGGCACTGTCGGAAGAGGGCGGGCCGGGGAGCGGGCGACCGGTGCGGGACGTGATCGTGGTCGGCGGCGGCCCGGTGGGGATCCTGCTCGCCGGGCTGCTGGCCGTGCGGGGCCTCGACGTGGAGGTGTTGGAGAAGCGGGCGGAGCCGTCGCTGCGGTCGCGGGCCATCGGCATCCACCCGCCGTCGCTGCGTGCCCTGCAACAACTGGGGGTGGCGGACGCGGTGATCGACCGGGCGGTGCGGATCCGCGGCGGCCTCGTGCGTTCGGGCGGGCGCACCCTCGGACGCCTCGTCTTCGCCGATACGGCCGACCGGCACGACCGCGTGATCTCGCTGCCGCAGTACGAGACCGAGGCGGTGCTGCGCGCCCGCTTCGAGGAGCTGGCGCCCGGCCGGTTCCGCGGCGGCGTGACCGTGGCCGGGGTGCGCGACCGCGGCGACCGCGTCGAGGTTTACACGGATGCCCCGGCCGCGCCCGGTGGGTCCGGCGAGACTGCGGGGGCCGGGTCGGGGTCCGGTGCCGGTGGCGCCGGCGAGCCCACTGAGGCAGCTGGAGCAGGTGGGCCTCGTGAACCCGGCGAAACGCTCGAGGCCCGGTATGTGGTGGCGGCCGACGGCGCCCGCAGTCTGCTGCGCGACCTGGTCGGCATCCGCTGCACGGCTCGCACCGGAGGCGAGACCTACCTGATGAGCGATTTCCCCGATGCCGGCGAGCACCCGGGTGAGGCCATCCTGTTCTTTGAGCAGGGCGGCGTGGTCGAGTCCTTCCCGCTTCCGGGCGGCCGGCGCCGCTGGGTGGCCATGACTCCCACCCTGCTCACGGATGCGACGAGCGCGGACCTGGCCGCGATGGTCGCATCCCGCACCCGTGTGCACCTGCCCGCAACCTCGGCCGCGGCCAGCTCCTTCTCGGTGCAGCAGCGACTGGCCCGACGGATGGTGGCCGGCCGGGTCGTGCTCGTGGGCGACGCGGCCCACCAGATCAGTCCGATCGGAGGCCAGGGCATGAACCTCGGCTGGCTGGACGCGCTGCAGCTGGCCCCGGCGTTGGAACGTGCGCTTCGGGACCCGGTGTCCGGTCCGGGCGTGCTCGCCGACTACGACCGCCGGCGCCGGCGCAGCGCCCGGATGGCCGCGCGCCAGGCCGGCTTCAATATGGCGATGGGAAGCCCAGCGCAGGGGCTGCGCCTCCGCGCGCGGAACGGCTTCGTGCGCGCGCTGGCCGTCCCGCCGGCGAGCGCCGTCCTCGCCCGCGCCTTCACCATGCGCTGGCTGTAGCCCGCTGGCTGTAGCCCGCCGGCTCGTTCGCCTGATCGGTTCGGTGCCGTGGGGCCAACTCAGGAGAAACCAGCGGCTGGCGCGGTCGGCACCCGGAAATCCGCGGGGGACGCGGCCGCGATGCCCCTCTTCTCCTGAGTTGGCCACGGCGCACGAGCGGCTTCCGGTGCCCGGCCCCGGAAGCCCAGTCCCATGCGTGCATAACTCCTGCAGTTTGGCCACGTGGAGACCAGATCTCCCGGGAATCCGCGGGCGGCCCCCCGACTCGGATCCCAATCTGCAGGAGTTATGCACCGAGGCGACGGATGATCCCCGCCGGCGAGGTCGCGCCGGTCGCGTGGCGAGCCGGGGGTCAACTCAGGAAAAACCTGCGCATGAGGCTGCCCGCCCCCGGAAACACGGGGGTCCGCAGCCGCCGCAGCCCGAATCTCCTGAGTTAGCCACACCGCATCGGCGCGCCCGGACCGTCGAACCGCTGGGCGGCCCGACCCACGCACTCCCGGAGAATTCGCCGCCATCCCGATGGCTGGACCGGCAACGGCTAGCATGACGCCATGACTCTCCCCGAAGTTGTCGGTCTGCCCGCTGTCTTCGCCCTTCCCGGCGCCTGGGATCTCACCGGCCGCACGGCCCTGGTCACCGGGGCCGGCAGCGCCTCGGGCATCGGCTTCGCCGCCGCACGGATGCTCGGCGAGTTGGGCGCACAGGTCGTGCTCACCGCCACGACCGAACGGGTGCACGAGCGCGTGGCCGAGCTGTCCGCAATGGGTGTGCCGGCATCCGGCGTCGTCTGCACCCTCGACACCGAGGCCGGCGCGCTCGTGCTCGTCGACGCGCTCGCCACCGCGGGGCTGGCTCCCACGGTCCTGGTCAACAATGCGGGCATGGTCGCGGTCGGGGACGCCGAGATGCTGCACGGCGACATCAGCACGACCGAGGCGGGGGAGTGGGACCACGGCCTCGCGATCAACCTGTCGACCGCCTTCCACGCGACACGCACGGTGATCGGCTTCATGCACGCGGCCGCCTGGGGGCGCATCGTCACGGTGTCCAGTGTGAGCGGGCCGGTGATGGCGTCACGCGGAGACCTCACCTATGCCGCGGCGAAGGCCGGACTCGCCGGGCTCACCCGGGCGCTCGCCGTGGACGAAGCCTTGCTCGGCATCACCGCGAACGCGGTCGCGCCGGGCTGGATCCAGACCGGGTCACAGCTGGACAGCGAGGCGATCGAGGGGGCGCTTGTGCCGGTCGGGCGCAGCGGCACAGCGGCGGAGGTCGCATCCGTCATCGCCTGGCTGGCCTCGCCGGGCGCGTCGTACGTGACCGGGCAGACGATCGTGGTCGACGGCGGCAACAGCGTGGCCGAGGAACGCCGGTAGGGAAGCCGGTTCGGCGACCGACTGGCAGGCGAGTGGGCGGCCATGGGGCGGCGAGCGAGCGGCTCGGGTGCGGTCCGGGTGCAGTTGAATGGACTGGTGACTTCCGCACTGATCGACCGCCTCCGCTCCGACCTCGCCACCGCCAACTACTCGGTCTCGGCCCTGACCGGACTGTGGGGCATCGAAGCGGATGCCGCGCTGCGCCGCAATCAGCGGGTTCCGGCGCTGCGGGCGCTCGCCGGCCTCCGGGAGAAGCTCGGGCACACCGAACCCTGCGCCACGCTGGCCCGGCTGTTCGTGCTCGGCCTGCCCGTCGACCGTGCGGACCTCGACGCCGCCCTCCCTGCGCTGGGCGCCGCCGGGGCGGAGGAGCTCGGCCTCGCGGCATCCGTCACGGTCGGCGACGCCGGTACCGGCGGATCCGGCGATGCCGGCGATGCCGGTGACACCGGTGACACCGCTGACACCGGTGACACCGGCTACGAGTCCCACGCCGCTCTCCGCCCCCTGCTCGAACTGCGGCCGTACACCTTTGTGGACGCGCACGGCGCCGGAAGCTGGTGGATCGCGTCCGACCTGGGCGAGCTCGCACTCGGCCACGCGCTCGGCGAGAGCCATGTGCTCGGGGTGGGCGGGGCATCCCTCACCCTGAGCGGGCTGCTGATCCCCACCGAAGTGGTCAGCGCGCTCGACCTCGGGACCGGGTGCGGGATCCAGGCGATGCACGCGTCCCGGCACGCCGAACGGGTCGTCGCGACCGATATCTCCGCACGCGCACTCGAGCTCGCGGCCTTGAACGTGGAGCTCAACGGCATCGGCAACATAGAGTTCCGCCTGGGCAGTCTGTACGAACCGGTGGCGGGGGAACGGTTCGACCACATCATTTCCAACCCGCCGTTCGTGATCACCCCGCGGGTCGCGGGCGTGCCGAGCTACGAATATCGCGATGGCGGCATGGTCGGCGACGCCCTCGTCGAGGCGGTCGTGCGCGGCGCGGCCGACCACCTCACCCCGAACGGCGTGGCCCAGTTGCTCGGAAACTGGGAATACCACGCCCGCCAGGACGCCTTCGACCGCCTGGCGGGCTGGCTCGACGCCCCGGCGTCCTCGTCGCGCCGGTCGAACCCTGCGTCTTCGGCGATCACGGCGACCCCGGCGGTTTCGGCGCGCCCTGACGAATTCGACGGAGATTTTGCCCCAAACAGCTCGAATTCGCCACCTGCGACACCTCCGGGAGCAAAATCTCCGTCGAATTCGCACGAGGCCGTGCGGGCGACGGATGCCGCGGCCCTCGAGGCGTGGATCATCGAGCGGGAGGTGCAGCCGCCCACGCTCTACGCCGAGACCTGGATCCGCGACGGCGGCACCCGCGCCGACACCGCCGACTTCGACCGCCTCTACGGCGCCTGGCTGGACGATTTCGAGGCCCGCGGCGTGACACAGGTCGGCTTCGGCTACCTTCTGCTTCGGCGGCCGGCCGCCGCTCGGGTGCCCGGTGCGCCTGCCACGCCTGCCACGCCCGGGCCCGGCCTGCGCCGCCTCGAGCGCCTCCCCGGCGCCCTCGGCCACAACCCGGCCGGAATCGGCAGCTACCTCGCCGACTGCCTGGCCGCCCACGACTGGCAGGCGGCCACGGATGACGCCCACCTCGCCCGGGCCCGCCTCGTCGTCGCGCCCGACGTCACGGAAGAGCGGCACTACTGGCCCGGCCAGGAAGACCCGACCCTGATGACACTGCACCAGGGCAGCGGCTTCGGCCGGTCGATCCCGCTGGACACCGCACTCGCCGCGCTGGTCGGCGCCTGCGATGGCGACCTCGACGTCGGCTCCATCGTCGCGGCGCTCGCCCAGCTGCTCGAGGTCGACCAGCGCGAGCTCAGCGCGGACCTCCTGCCGAGGGTGCGTGAGCTGCTGACGGACGGTTTCCTGCAACTGCCGGTGCCGCCCGGGTAGCGCGAGCGGGCCGCCGGGATCCGGGCTGGCCGGCCCCCGAACCGCACCCACCCGCCGCCCGCCACCCGACCCCGCCCGCCATCCGCCCGCCATCCGCACCCATCCGCATCCGCCCGCCATCCGCCCGCCATCCGCACCCATCCGACCCCGCCCGCCGCCCGCCCACCTCCGCGCCCTACCGCCCCGGCCCCCGCGCCTGAGGTAGTTTGGACGTACTGCCCGACCAGCTCGGAAAGGAGAGCGTCAGCGCCGACAGCGGCGTGCCATTCCCCTGACGCGGACACGCCATGAAACGTCGTACCTTTCTGATCGGCTCGGTCTCGGGACTGAGCCTGGTCGCCCTCACCGCGTGCGTTCCGCCGAGCCCCCGGCCCACGGCATCCGTGAGCCCGTCGCCCACGCCGACCCCCTCGCTGGTGCCTAAACCGGAGAACGTGCGCCGCACCTCCTGGTCGGCCGACCCGTTCGCGCGCGGCTCCTTCAGCTTTCCCGCCGTCGGCGCCACCCCCGAGCAGCGTGAGGCGCTCGCGACCCCGGTCGACGGCCGCCTGTTCCTCGCCGGCGAGGCCACCTCGATCGACGCGCCCGGCACCGTGCAGGGCGCCCGGGCCTCTGGCATGCGGGCCGCCCGAGACGTGCAGGCAGTCGCCACGGCCGGGGAGCGGATCGCCGTGATCGGCGCCGGAATCGCCGGGCTGACCGCGGCGCGAGCACTCAAGGACGCCGGCTTCGACGTCGTCGTGGTCGAAGCGCGCGACCGGATCGGCGGCCGCATCGACACCGTCACCGACAAGAAGTGGCCGTTCCCGATCGAACTCGGCGCATCCGTCGTGCGCGCCAGCGGCACCACCACCCTCGACGAAGAACTCATCGGCCTCGGCGTCATCACGGCCCCCTTCTCCCGCACCTCCGAGACGCGCACCTCCGACGGCCTCGTCGTGCCCGTGCCCGACACCGGCGCCCAAGCCGTGAACGCGGCCCTCGCCTGGGCCGCCGACCAGCCCGCAGACGTGTCCGTGGCCCGGGCCCTCGCCGATTCGGGCGCGTCCAAGCTGTCGACGACGGATGCCGACACCGGCGTTTCCGACGCCGACTGGCTGGACTACGAGATCACCACCGTGCTCGCCCTGAACTCCGGGGCCGCCGTCGACGACCAGTCCGGCTGGTACACCCCGGCAGCGCCCGGCCTCGACGAGGACCGCCTCGTTCTCGGCGGCTTCAACGGTCTCTTCGACGCTCTCCTGGAGGGTATCGACCTGCTCGGCTCGAGCGTGGTCACCAGGATCGCCTACGGCGAGAGCGGCGCCAGTCTGCGCCTCGGCAACGGCGAATCGCTGGGCGCCGACCGCGTCATCGTCACGGTGCCGCTGGGCGTGCTGAAGACCAAGGTGATGGAGTTCGACCCGCCGCTGCCGTTCGCGCACCGCGGCGCCATCGCCGCGCTCGGCATGGGCACCCTCGACAAGATCTGGCTGCAGTTCGCCGAGCCGTTCTGGGACACGGACGCCCCGCTCTGGACCACGGTCGGCGGCGACGATGACTTCCGGGTCTGGATCAACATGGTGCCCTTCACCGGCGAACCGGTCCTGGTCGGGCTGGTCGCCGCGGAAACCGCGTTGCGCCTGGCGGAGGTCGGAGACGACGAATTCCTGGCCGCGGCGCTGGCCAGCCTGGTGCCCTTCGTCTCCCCGATGGACACCGCGACACCCACCCCAGCGCCGAAATAAAACAGTCGGATTCGCCGGACGCGAAACCCCGGGCCGCACCGTGAAACCGCGAAACGCGTGTCAAAAAAACTTTAGAATCGCCGCGGTCAACCCCGCGCGATTCCGGGTTTCGTGGTGTACACTCCTGCCAACGTCCAGTCGGTGAAGAATGGCCCTTTCGAGGGCCGGTTTCATGCAGGTACGGTCCGTGGTGGTGACCTCCGCCCCGGTGCCGGCTCAGAGGTCCAGTCGTTACCCCGACTGGCGTTGCCGACGGATTCCGTTCGGGGGAGTAACACCGGTTCGTCAACCGGCCCGTTTCGTACCGTCGACCATCCAGTGCGGTCGCCACTGAGATGCCCCGCTCGCCCGCGACTGCACCACATCTGTTCTACCGCATGATTGCTGTGTTCCCATGGATACCCTGCTGGATCTCGAATCCGTCATTCTTCTCGACTTTGACTCCGACCTGCCTTGCGAAGGCACCCACCACATCCGAGGCCTGAGCGGCCATTCGCCCACCGCTCCCGGCGCGTACATGGTGATTTCGCCCTGCTGCGGGCCCAAGGTGGTGCAGTGCTCGCCCCGGGTACTCGCCATGCAGGCATCCGGAGTGCTCTACTGTGGCGCATGCCGCATCGAGCATATGACCAGCGAATACACCTTCATCCCGCTGTAACCGCTCGCCGCTCGCATCTCAGCGCTGCTGTGACCCCGACTCCGGCCGGGGGCGGTGCCAGGGCTGGGAGGGCAGCCGGGAGGTGGCGATCAGGATCGCCGCGATCCCGGTGAACAGCAGCACGGCGATCAGGCAGTAGACCACGGTTTCCAACGGACCACTGACCTGCACCGGGTCGAGGAAAAAGTAGGGGTACCAGCCCACCATCGACCCGCGCACGAGGGTGAACACGCCCCAGATGCTGGGCAGAACGAGCACCCAGGCCAGGAGTTTCCACGGCAGGCGGGCCTTGCCGGCATCCGTCAACCAGTCGACGAGGGCGATCGTCGGAATCCAGAAGTGCAGCAGCTGGCTCGACCAGGGCACCTCGATTGTGTAGTCGCGCGAGGATGACTGGATGACGATGGTCAGGAATACGATGCCGGACACCATGATGTAGGTGGTCACCAGCAGCCGGAACCAGTCGAGCCAGGCCGGGTCGGTCGCATGGCGGAATGCGACCAGGGCTCCGGCCACGAACGCGACGACCGCGGCCATGGCGCTCTGCACGGTGAAGTAGCTGAAATAGTTGTACACCGCGAAGGTCGCGAAGCCGAGCACGTAATCGAAATACCCCAGCAGCGCGACGACGCCGGTCGCCGCGAGCAGCAGGCGGCCGATGCCGAACGCCCGGCGCAACGGCAGCAGGGCGACCGTGCGAGGCAGCGCGGCACGGCTGGGGGCCGCCGGCAGGGCGCGTTGGGCCGACATTCTCGGCGCCGTGGGGGGTTGGCGCGCCGCCCGTTCCGTCCGAGCGGGGTCGGATGCTCGCGCGCACATGCTTCCACGCTACGCCAGCATCGGGAGCGGCCGCTGAATCCGCAGCGCGGGCCGGTCAGCGCGGCCGGTCAATAGGCGCCGGTCAATAGGCGATGTGGAATCCGTTCTCGCCGCGCGGCGCCAGGTCGGTCACCTGCATCGACTCGACCACCGCGGAGGGCGGCCCGTGCGCCAGCCAGGCGAGTAACTCCGAAACGGATGCCGCGTCGCCCTCCGCGTCGACCTCCACCGAGCCGTCCATCCGGTTGCGCACGAACCCGGACAGGCCCAGCCGGCGCGCCTCCGACTGGGTGTAATACCGGAATCCGACGGCCTGCACCATCCCGCGCACGAGAGCCTGTTTGCGAACCATGCTTCCAGTGTGCCCCCGACCGGCGATCAGGCCGAGTTGCGCCAGACGATGGGGGTATCCAGCAGGATGCCGCCGACCGGCTGGGCCTCGCCCCGCAGCTGGCCGAGCACGCACTCGGCCGCCGCCGCGCCGAGGCCGAAGGCCGGCTGGTGCACGGTGGATAAGTGCGGTTGGGTGCGGAGCGCCCAGGAGCTGTCGTCGAAGCCGACGATGCCGACGTCGCCGGGCACGCTGCGCCCCGCGTCGCGGAGCGCCTCGAGCGCCCCGGCCGCGACGGCGTCGGAGGCCGCAAAAACGCCGTCGATGCCGGGGTCGCGCTCCAGCAGCGCGCGCATGCCGTCGGCTCCGTCGGAGTAGGTGTAGAGCGGAACCCGCGCGACGAGCGCCGGGTCGAAGCGCGGGCCCAGGGCATCCGTGAAGCCCGCCAGCCGGTCGGCTCCCGAGTCTCGATCGAGGGCCGCCGCGATCATGCCGATGCGTTTGCGGCCGGTGGCCATCAGCCGCTCGGTGATGGCGCGCGCCGAAGCGCGGTTGTCGATACCCACGAAGGGGAGCTGGCGGAGGTCCGGCGGATGCCCGACGAACGCGGCCGGCAGCGCGAGGCGTTGCACCACCCGGATCATCGGGTCTTCGTGGCGGGCGGAGACGATGATCACGCCGTCGACGAATCCGCCGCTCAGGTAGCGGGCGACGCGGTCGGTGTCGCGCTGGGAATCGATCACGAGGCTGACCATCTGATAGTCGGCGCGGGAGAGCACGGTATTGGCGCCGAGCAGGATGCCGCCGATGTTGGGGTCGTCCAGGAAGAGCGAGTGCGGTTCGTGCACGATGAATCCCACGGCCTGGGAGCGCTGCATGACCAGGCTGCGGGCGGCGTTGTTCGGCACATAGCCGACCTTCTCGATCGCCGCCTCGATCGCGGTGCGGGCCTCGGCCGAGACGTACGGCTCGTCGTTGATCACCCGGCTCACCGTGCCGCGGGACACGCCGGCTTCCACGGCGACATCGTGGATTGTCGCGCGTCGGCGCCGAGACGGAATTGTCACCATTCGATAACTGTAACGCGCGCCGAGGAACCCGACGCTTGACACGGCGGCCAGGGAGTTCGTACTCTGTGTACGTTCACAGAAAACCCAACGGCGCGTTTTTGCCCCCGACTCTGTGCACGTTCACAGAGTCAATCAACACAGCCAGTCAATCAACACAGCCAGCAGAGCTGGCACAGCACAGCAGGGAGCACCATGAACTCGCGAGCAGCCACGTCGACCGGATCGGCCTCGGCCACCCCGTTCGTTCACGAGGGCGTCGCCTACGGCTGCGACTACAACCCGGAGCAGTGGGGGCCCGAGGTCTGGGCCGAAGACGTCGTGCTGATGCGCGAGGCCGGCGTCGACCTGGTCGCGATCAACATCTTCGGCTGGTCGCAGGTCGAGCCGCGGCCGGGGGAGTACGATTTCGACCGGATCGACACGATCATCGAACTGCTGCACGCCAACGGCATCCGGGTCAACCTCGGCACCGGCACCTCGTCGCCGCCGCCGTGGCTGAGCACCCTGCATCCCGAGATCCTCCCGGTCGTGGAGGACGGCACCACCCGCTACCCCGGCGGGCGCCAGGCCTGGTGCCCGAGCTCCCCGATCTTCCGCGAGCACGCGCTGGCACTGGTAGAGAAGGTCGCCGAGCGCTACGGCCGCCACCCGGCGGTCGCCCTCTGGCACGTGTCCAACGAGCTGGGCTGCCACAACGCGCTCTGCTACTGCGACGACACCGCCGCCGCGTTCCGGCTCTGGCTGCAGGCGCGCTACGGCACGATCGAGGCCTTGAACTCCGCCTGGGGCACCTCGTTCTGGAGCCAGCGCTACGGCCGGTGGGCCGAGATCCTCACCCCGCGGCTCACCCTCTCCAGCCGCAACCCCGGCCAGGTGCTGGATTTCCACCGGTTCAGTTCCGCCGAACTGCTCGACTACTACCGCCGCGAGACCGCCGTGCTGCGCCGCCACTCCGACGTCGCCGTGACCACCAACTTCATGGTCACCTCCCACATCCGCAACCTCGATTACTGGACCTGGGCCCCCGAGGTCGACATCGTCGCCAACGACCACTACCTCGACCACCGCCTCGCCGACCCGGCCACAGAGCTGGCGTTCGCCGCCGACCTCACCCGCGGACTCGCCGGCGGGCAGCCGTGGCTCCTGATGGAGCAGGCGGCCGGCGCCGTCAACTGGCAGCCGCACAACCTGGCCAAGGCCCCCGGCGAGATGACCCGCAACTCCCTGGCCCACGTCGCCCGCGGGGCCGACGGCATCTGCTTCTTCCAATGGCGGGCCTCGCTGCAGGGTTCGGAGAAATTCCACTCCGCGCTGGTGCCCCACGCGGGCACCGATACCGCGCTCTGGCGCGAGGTCGTCGCCCTGGGGGAAACCCTCGACCGGCTGGGCGAGATCACCGGGAGCACGGTCGTGGCGGATGCCGCACTCCTCTTCAGTTGGGAAGCCTGGTGGGCCGGCGACGGCGAATCCCGCCCGTCCCAGTCGGTGCGCTACCTCGAGCAGGTGCACGCCGCCTACGCCGCCCTGCACCGGCTCGGCGTCACGGTCGACATCGTGGCCCCCGGCACCGACCTCTCCGGGTACCGCCTCGTCGTCGCCCCGGCCCTGTACCTGGTCTCGGACGCCGAGACGGATAACCTCACCGCCTACGTCGCGGCCGGCGGCCACGCCCTGGTCACCTTCTTCAGCGGCATCGTCGACGAAGACGACCGGGTGCGCCCGGGCGGCTACCCCGGCGCCTTCCGCGGTCTGCTCGGCGTCACGGTCGAGGAATTCTCCCCGCTGCTGCCCGGCCACGTGGTCGGCCTCGACTCCGGCGCATCCGCGAGCCTCTGGACTGAGCGACTGCGCAGCACCGGCGCCGAGGTGATCGCCCGCTACCGGGGCGGGCCGCTTCCGGGCACCCCGGCCATCACCCGCAACCGGCACGGCGCCGGCGACGCCTGGTACGTCGCCACCGCGCTGGAGGCCGGCGCCCTGACCGACCTGCTGCGCACGATCTGCCAGCAGGCCCGCGTCACCGCGGTCGGCCCCGAAAGCCCCGGAACCATCGAGGTCGTGCGCCGCGCCGGCGCCGCCGCGACCTATCTTTTCATCATCAACCACGGCGAGGACGACATCGACCTGCCGGCCTCCGGCCGTGAACTCGTCACCGGCGAACCCGTCAACCGTATTGTTCGAGTTCCGGCCGGTGCCGTTCGCGTGATCAGAGAGGACCCCGCATCATGAGCGCACCCGTCGTTCCACTCACGGATGCCCCGGGCAGCGTCGCCCGCCAGAAGAGGTCACGGGCCGCCAAAGCCCCGGCCTCCAAACAACCCAGGCAGCCCGTGCCGCACCTCGGCGCGATTCTCGCCTTCGTGCTCCCGTTCGGCACCCTGTTCGCCCTGTTCTACCTGGTCCCGATCGGCTACGCGATCTACCAGTCGCTGCTCGTGATCGAGCGCGAGGGCACCTTCGGCAAGGCCACCGAGGTCTTCGGCGGGCTCACCCAGTACATCCTGGTGTTCCAGAACGGGCCGTTCTGGACATCCATCGGCCGGGTGCTCACCTTCGGCGTCGTGCAGGTGCCGATCATGCTGGGCCTTGCGCTGCTGTTCGCCCTGCTGCTGGACTCACCGCTCGTGCGCGGCAAGAAATTCTTCCGGCTGGCCTTCTTCGTGCCCTACGCGGTGCCGGGCGTCATCGCGGCGATCATGTGGGGCTACCTCTACTCGCCCAACCTGTCGCCGTTCAGCGCCGTCACCGAGAACATCAACTTCCTCTCGGCCGACCTCGTTCTCTGGGCCATCGCTAACGTCGTCACCTGGGTCTTCGTGGGTTACAACATGCTGATCATCTACTCGGCCCTGCTGGCGATCCCGACCGAGCTCTACGAGGCCGCCCGGCTCGACGGGGCCGGCCAGGTGCGCATCGCCTGGTCGGTGAAGATCCCGCTGATCATGCCGGCCATCATCCTGACCGCGATCTTCTCGATCATCGGCACCCTGCAGCTGCTCGCCGAACCGCAGGTCTTCCGCAGCTTCAGCTCCGCCGTGACCAGCACGTTCACCCCGAACCTCACGGTCTACTCCACCTCGTCGATCCCGAACTTCAACCTCGCCGCCGCCTTCTCTGTGGTGCTGGCCCTGGCCACGTTCATCCTCTCGTTCACGTTCCTGAAGTTCACGCAGCGGAAGGAAGTCCAGTGAGCACCTCGATCAGCACCGTCACCACCCCCGCGCGACGAAAACGCGGCAGCCGCACGCCCCAGGGCGTGGCCCCCAAAGCCCAGCGCGAGAGCCCGTTCGCCCGGGTCAGCGCCATGATCGTGATGGGCGTCTTCACGCTCTACTTCCTGGTGCCGATCTGGTGGCTGCTGGTGGCGGCCACCAAGGACCGGTCCCAGTTCAACACCACGAACCCGCTCTGGTTCGCCGACTTCTCCCTGTTCACGAACATCGGCAACCTGATCGCCTACCGCGACGGCGTCTACCTCAAATGGATGCTCAACAGCGCCCTGTACGCCGGCCTCGGCGCCGCCATCGGCACCATCATCGCCGGCATGTGCGGCTACGCCCTCGCCAAGTACAACTTCCCGGGTCGCGAACTCATTTTCAACGTCGTGCTCGGCGGGGTGCTGGTGCCCGCCACCGCGCTCGCGCTGCCCCTGTTCCTGATCTTCAGCCAGATCAGCCTCACCAACACGTTCTGGTCGGTGTTCCTGCCCAGCCTGGTCAGCCCGTTCGGGGTCTACCTGGCCCGCATCTACGCGTCGGCCAGCGTGCCGGACGAACTGATCGAGGCGGCGCGCCTCGACGGGGCCGGCGAGGTGCGCACCTTCTTCACCGTCTCGGTGCGCATGATGGTGCCCGCCCTGATCACCGTCTTCCTCTTCCAGTTCGTCGCCATCTGGAACAACTTCTTCCTGCCGCTGATCATGCTGCGCGACGAAACCCTGTTCTCGGTCACGCTCGGCCTCTACGCCTGGAACTCCCAGGTGAACCAGATTCCGGTGCTGCGCGACTACGTGCTGATCGGGGCCCTGCTCTCGATCATCCCGCTGATCATCATCTTCCTGCTGCTCCAGCGCTTCTGGCAGAACGGGCTCAGTGCCGGTTCGGTGAAGTAGCCGGTCCCTCTCTTTACCTCCCCTCCCCACCCCTCCCAAGAGAAAAGAAGAACAATGCGAATCAAGAAGAGAGCAGCCGCTGTCGCCTTGCTCACCGCCGCAACGGTCGCCCTGACCGGCTGCGCGGCGGGGTCCACGACCTCGGCCGGCGCCGACTGCGCCCCCGCCACGGGCAAGGTCGACCTCACCTTCACCACCTGGATCCCCGGCATGGAAGACGTGGCCAAGGTATGGAATGAAAAGAACCCCGACGTTCAGGTGAAAGTGCAGACCGGCCCGAACGGCAACGGCGGCACGTACCAGAACTTCTTCAACCAGCTCAAGGCCGGCAACGCGCCCGACCTCGGCCAGATCGAATACGACGCACTGCCGAACTTCCGCGTGCAGGACGGCCTGACCGACCTCGCCGCCTGCAAGGGTGTGCTCGAGGCGAAGAGCGACTTCGTCGACTGGACCTGGGGCCAGGTCAACTTCGGCGAGGACAAGTCCGTCTACGCGATCCCGCAGGACGCGGGCCCCATGGCCATGTTCTACCGCGCCGACCTGTTCGAGGCGAACAACATTGCGATCCCCACCACCTGGGACGAGTTCGCGGTCGCAGCCGAGAAGGTGCGCGCCACCGGCGGGTACATCACCAACTTCTCGCAGAGCGACATCAACCAGTTCGCCGGTTTCGTCTGGCAGGCCGGCGGAAGCTGGTTCAAGAACGACGGTGAGAACTGGACGGTCGACCTGACCAGCCCCGAATCCGTCAAGGTCGCCGCCTACTGGCAGGACCTGATCGACCGCGACCTCGTCTCCACCAACCCGCCGTGGACCGACGAGTGGAACAACGCCTACAACTCCGGTTCGGACTGGACCTGGAACTCCGCGGCCTGGGGTGCGAACTCCATCGCCAGCGGCGCTCCGGACACCGCCGGCAAGTGGTCCGTCGCCCTGTCCCCGCAGTGGGCTGCAGGTGACAAGGCCGCCGGCAACTGGGGTGGCTCGTCCACCGCGGTCTTCAAGGGCTCGAAGCACCCCTATGAGGCGGCCCAGTTCGCGCTGTGGCTGAACACCTCCGACGAGGCGCTCACGATGCTGAACAAGTCGGCCAACCTGTACCCGGCCGCCAAGTCCGGCCTCGAGCTGCCCGCCCTCAAGGCAGGCGTCGAGTTCTACGGCAACCAGCCCATCTACGACGTGTTCTCCGAGGCATCCGACCAGGTCTCACCCGACTTCATTTGGGGCCCGACCATGACGCAGGTCTATAACGACACCTCCGACGGTTTCAAGGGTGCCGTCACCGGCAGCGGGACTCTGACGGATGCTCTCACGAGCGCCCAGAAGAGCACGATCAGCGCCCTCGAAGCGCAGTCGATCCCGGTCAACAAGTAGCGTTAGGCCTCAGTGTCGTCGATTCCCTACCTCCGTGCCGCGGGCACCAGCCTTGTGCTGGACGCCCGCGGCACGGGTGTGCCCGTGATCGTGCACTGGGGCGCCGATCTGGGCGACCTCTCCGGTGAGATGCTCGCGGTGCTCGCCGACGCATCCGTTCCGGCGATTCCGCCGAGCTCGATCGACCTGCCCCTGCGGCTGACCCTGCTGCCGACCGTCTCGGACGGCTGGAGCGGGCGCCCCGGGATCAGCGGATTCCGGTTCAGCGAGGGTGGCGGGGGTGGCTTGCGCGGCGGGGGCGGCGCGGCCGCCGCTGACCTCGACCTGCGCCTGGCCGGCGTGGGGCCCGTTTCGGTGCGGTCGGGTGACGCCGTCTCGCCCGGCACCCAGGCGCTTGCGATCTCGCTGACGGATGCCGCGGCCGAGCTGGCCGTACGTACCGACCTCGAACTCTCGGTCGAGGGCGTGCTGCGACTGCGCCACACGCTCACCAACACGGCGGCCACCGCTCCGTTCGAACTGGGGTCCCTCGACGTCATCCTGCCCGTTCCGGGCCGGGCGAGGGAGATCCTCGATTTCACCGGGTTGTGGACGCACGAACGCCGGCCGCAGCGCGCCCTGCTCGGCCAGGGCGTCTGGAGCCGCGAGTCCCGGCACGGGCGGCCCGGCCACGACGACCCCTACCTGAGCGTGGCCGGCACCCCCGGGTTTGGCTTCCGCACCGGCGAGACGTGGGCCACCCACCTGGCTTGGAGCGGGGACAAACGCGTCTGGGCCGAGAACAGCCCGCTGGGTTACTCGGTGCTCGGCAGCGGCGAACTTCTCGCGCCCGGCGACGTGCGGGTCGCGCCCGGTGCGAGCCACACGACCCCGTGGACCGTGGCCGTGTACTCGGCGGCCGGACTCGACGGGCTGTCGGCTCGGCTGCATCCGTGGATCCGGTCCTGGTCGACCCTCTCCGGGGCCGCGTCCGGGCCGCGCCCGGTCGTGCTGAACACCTGGGAGGCCGTGTACTTCGACCATGACCTGCCCACCCTGACCCGGCTGGCTGACGCCGCGGCCGCGGTCGGCGTGGAACGGTTCGTGCTCGATGACGGCTGGTTCACCGGCCGCACCGACGACCGGCGTGCCCTCGGCGACTGGTTCGTCGACCCGGTCGCCTGGCCAGACGGGTTGCATCCGCTGGTCGATCACGTGCGTGCGGCCGGCATGGATTTCGGGCTGTGGATCGAACCCGAGATGATCAGCCTCGACTCCGACGTCGCCCGGGCGCACCCGGACTGGGTGCTCGGGCCGGCTGGGTCTCGGGGGTCGGCCGGGCCTCGGTCGTCGCTGCCGTCATCGGCGCTGACCTGGCGCTTCCAGCGGGTGCTCGACCTCAGCAACCCGGATGCCGCAGCCTGGGTATTCGACCGGCTCGCGGCCCTGCTCGCCGAGTACCCGATCGCATATCTGAAATGGGACCACAACCGCGACCTGCTGGCCGGGTCGGCGCACCGGCAGACCGCCGCGCTGTACCGGCTGCTGGACCGGGTGAGGGCGGCGCATCCGGGTGTCGAGATCGAGTCCTGCGCGTCGGGGGGAGCCCGCATCGACCTCGGTATCCTCGAGCGCGTGGACCGGGTCTGGACCAGCGACACCAACGACCCGTTGGAGCGGCAGCAGATCCAGCGCTACACGAGTGTGCTCGTGCCGCCCGAATACCTCGGCGGTCACCTGGGCGCCGCTACCGCGCACACCACCGGGCGCACCTCGGAGCTCAGCTTCCGACTGGCCACGGCGCTCTTCGGCAGCGCCGGCATCGAGTGGGACCTGACCCGCGCGATCGAGTCCGAGCGTGCGCAGATCGCCGACTGGATCACCCGGTACAAGCAACTCCGCGGGCTGCTGCACACCGGAACGATCGTGCGGGCCGACCCGAGCGACCCGGCCCTGGAGCTGCACGGGGTCGTCTCGCCCGACCGGGCTGCGGCCGTCTTTGCGTATGTGGCGCTGGCTGCCCCGCGCTCCGCCCTGCCCGAGCGGTTACGGTTTCCGGGACTCGCGCCCGAGCTCACCTACCGGGTCGAGCCGCTCACGATCGGTGCGCCCCCGCGCGTGATCCAGGATGCGCCGCCGGCCTGGCTGGCGGGTGGGGGCTCGTTCGGTGCCGCTGGTGCTGGTGCTGGTGCTGCCGCTGGTGCTGGTGCTGGTGCTGGTGCAGGTGCAGGTGCTGGTGGTGGTGGTGGTGGTGCTGTGACCCTGACCGGGGGAGTGCTGGCGCAGGTCGGGCTGCCCGCGCCGCTGCTCGCGCCCGAGCAGGCCGCGGTGTACACGGTGACCGCAGTCGAGTAGCCCCGCAGCTGAGAGGCGGCTCGGCCGCGGGCGGTCGCCGAGTTCGCCTGTTCCGGTCGAGTTCGCCACGCGTGCGGGACGATCTCGACCGGATGTGGCGATCGCGGCGCGAGCGGCGGGGTGGCGAGGGCCGCGGATGCGCGCGTCCCCGATGCCCGCGTCCCCGGAGCCTGCCGCGCGGCATCCGTGCACCGGATGTCCCCGCGACCGGGCATACCTATCTAAGCTGTGGATGATCCGTCCAATGAAACGGCTCTGACGCGCCACTAGATTCAGGGAAACCACCGGCACCGCGCCGCCCGAACAACCACCGGCACCAGAACCGGAACCACCCCGCAAGCGAACGGAGCATCCGTGCCCAGTCAGGTCGATGACAGCCAGCGTGCACTCTCGAGGCCGCTCGACGGGATCCTGGTCGCGGACTTCTCCCGGGTGCTGGCGGGTCCGCTCGCCACGGTGACGCTGGCCGACCTCGGTGCCCGGGTGATCAAGGTCGAGCGGCCCGGCAGGGGCGACGACACGCGCAGCTGGGGTCCGCCCTTCTCCGCGACGGGGGCCACCTACTTCGAGAGCGTCAACCGCAACAAGGAATCCCTCTGCCTCGACCTCACCGACGAGGCTGACCTCGCCGTCGCCCGGGCGCTCGCGCTGAAGGCCGACGTGCTGGTCGAGAACTTCAAGCCCGGGGGGATGGACCGACTCGGCCTCGGCTACGAGAGCCTCAAGGCGGAGAACCCCGGCCTCGTCTACGCCTCGATCACCGGGTTCGGCAGCGCCGGAGGGGCCGACCTGCTCGGCTACGACTTCATGGTGCAGGCTCTGGGCGGGCTGATGAGCGTCACCGGGGATGAGACTGGTCCGATGAAGGTGGGCGTCGCCCTCGTCGACGTGCTCACCGCGAAGGACACGACCATCGGCGTCCTCGCGGCCCTGAACGCCCGCGCGGCCTCCGGCCTGGGCGCGCGGCTGGAAGTGAATCTGCTGTCGAGCCTGCAAGGGGCGCTCGCGAATCAGGCGCAGGCGTACCTCGGCGCGGGGGTGGTGCCCGGCCGGATGGGCAACCGGCATCCGTCGATCGTGCCCTACCAGCTTCTCGCCTGCGCGGACGGGCCGCTGGCCGTGGCCTGCGGCAACGACGGCCAGTTCGCCAAGCTCGCCCGGGTGCTGGGCGACGAGGGGCTCGCCACCGACCCGCGATTCTCGACCAACTCGGCCCGCGTGCACAACCGCGAGGAACTCGTCCGCCTCCTCGAAGCGCGCCTCGCCGAGGCCCCGGCGCTGTCCTGGCAGGACCTGCTCACCGACGCCGGCGTACCGGCCGGGCAGGTGGCCACCATCGCCGAGGGCATCGAGCTCGCCGAGTCGCTGGGGCTGGAACCCACGATCGAGGTGCAGGATGCCTCCGGCGCCACCGTGGGCCGCCAGATCCGCCACCCCGTCAGCTGGACGCCCCCGCTGGCGCCGCGCACGAGCGCGCCGCCCGCCCTCGGCGAGCACAGCGACACGATCCGCGACTGGCTCACCGGCAGCAAGGGTTTCGCCGGCGCCCAGCGCTAGGCCGTCTCCACGATCCCCAGACCGCGTCCCAGCCACACCGGCCCCGAACGAATTCGACGGAGATTTTGCCCGCATCGGCCCCAAACACGACGAAACCCTGTTTTTACAGCAGCATCTCCGTCGAATTGGTTCACGACGGGGACGGGGACGGGGACGGGTGCGCGGTGACGCCCCGCATCGCCAGCCACAGGTTGGCCGCAACATCGGGATCGTCGAGGTCCTCGCCGATCAGGCGGGAGGCGATCTCGATCCGGTGCCGGAGCGAGTTGCGGTGCAGCTGCAGGTCCCGGGCTGTGGTCTCCCACTGGCCGCGGTGGCGCAGGTAACACCGCACGGTCTCCACGAGGTCCGCCCGGGCGTACCCCCGGAGCGCCTCGACCCAGGCCTCGGCCCGCGGATCGAGCACGTTCTGCACCGGCACCAGTTGCCCGGGCGAGGCCCGCCGGCACGCCCGGCCCACCTCCAGCACGCTGCCGGAGACCTGGCCCAGCAGCACCGGCCCGCTCACCGCGGCCGCGAACCGGCCGGCACCGGCGCCCGCCAGCGACCCCGGCCCCGGCCCCGGCCCCGCCAC
>NZ_SOGM01000048.1:0-21256 GCF_004403545.1 Cryobacterium sp. TmT2-59
CCTACTTCGTTCCCGCCTTCTCCGGCCTGTTCGCGCCGTACTGGCGTGCGGATGCCCGCGGCGCACTGGTCGGACTGACCCGGTACGTGAACAAGGGCCACATCGCGCGGGCCGCCCTCGAGTCGATCGCGTACCAGAGCCGCGAGGTGCTGGACGCGGTCAACGCCGATTCCGGAGTGCCGCTGACCGAGCTCAAGGTCGACGGCGGCGCCTCCGCCAACGACCTGCTGATGCAGTTCCAGGCCGACATCCTGGGCGTGTCCGTCGTGCGTCCGGTCGTGGCCGAGACGACCGCCCTCGGCGCCGCGTACGCGGCCGGGCTGGCGGTCGGCTTCTGGAACGACCTCGGCGAGTTGCGCGCCAACTGGCAGGAAGACGCCCGCTGGGAGCCGAGGATGGACGTCGCCGAGCGCGACCGCCTGCTGCGCAACTGGAAGAAGGCCATCACCAAGTCCCTCGACTGGGTAGACGCCGACGTCGTCTAGCGCCCCGCCCGCCGAGTTTCGGCATCCGCCACCCCAATCCTCACTTCCCCCACCTCGGTGGCCAACTCAGGAAAAGCGTCGCCCCGGCGATACCGGGCTGCGGAGCGGTGCGGCGGCATGACTCCGTCCGGCCGATCCTCCTGAATTAGCCACGGGACGGCAGGGAACCATGAGTTCTCCCCAGAGCTGGAACCCGGGACTTTCCCCCCGGTCTCCTGTGATCCGGCGGAAGACCCCGGAGGCTGCCCACACTGCTGGTCATGACCTGGGCCGACTACTTTCGCGTCAATAACCTGCAGATCGCCGAAACCGGAGCGCTGAACGCCGCCGGCGCCAACTGGCGCGTGCTGCGGGGCGCCGTCGAGAACGGCTTCCTGGTGAGAGCTCGCCGGGGCCACTATGCGCTTCCAGGTACGGATGCGCACATTCTGGAGGCGGTGAGGCTCGGCGGGCGACTGGCCTGCGTCTCCGCCGCGGCACATGCCGGGATTTTCGCGCTGGACAGCACCTTCGCGCATATCCACCTCGATGCAAACGCCTCACGGTTGCGGGCTCCGCACGACCGTTTGCAGCAGCTGACCGCCGACAACCGCGACGGCGTGGAACTTCACTGGGGTGGGCTGCTCGCTCCGACCGCGGGCACTGAGTTCAGCGTGGCGTTGACCGATTCGCTGGTTCAAATTTTTCGGTGCCAACAGCCACGATCCGCGATCGCTTCACTCGACAACGCCTTGCATCAGAGGCAGACTACGTCCCAGGACGTGACCGCCATTTTCGCCGCACTGCCTGGCGACCTTCAGTATCTGCGACCGCTGATCGACGCGCGCAGCGAATCCGGGCAGGAGACGCTGCTGCGCTTCGTCGTCAGGGAGGCCGGATTCGACTTCGACATCCAGGTGGAGATCTCGGGCGTCGGCAGGGTCGACATGGTCGTGGAGGGGCGGATCGTGGTGGAGGCCGACAGCAGGCAGCACCATGACGGGTGGGAGGCACACGTCCGCGACCGGTCCAGGGACCGTGTCCTCGCGGCGCTGGGCTACCTGAGCCTGCGGGTGCTTTACCGCGACATCGTCCACCACCCGGAACGAATCGTCGCCGCGATCACCGGACTCCTCTCGGCCACCGGCCACTTCCGCACGTTCATCGTCTGACCAGTACGTTTACGGGTTTGCGGCCGGGCGTCGAGTTCCAGACAGCCGGCCCCGTTCGCGCCCAACGCCTGTGGCTAACTCAGGAGATTCGCCGAAAAGCTGCGAGCGGCCCGTGAGATTCCGGGGCCGAAGAGCCAGAAAATGACGGTTGTCCTGAGTTAGCCCCACGCATGCCCTGAAGGGACGCCCAGCTGGACGCATTCGCCAGGCCGGTCAAGCCGTACCGCCGGGGCGACCGCAGACGCGGCAGACGCGGCAGGCGCGGCGGGAGCGGACACCCGCTAGCCGGCGACGCCGGCCGGCCAGCCGGGCTTCGGCGCCCGGTCGTCGGTGGCGCGCAGGCGCCCGTGCCAGGCCGGCGGGTACGTGCCGTCGCGGTGCACCTGCACGGCGGGGGCCTCTCCCGTGAACGTGAACCCGGCCCGCCAGGCGGTGCGCGAGGACGGCATGTTCCCGACCAGGCACTGCCAGTTAACCGTGGAGACGATGCCGTTGGCGAAGACCCAGTCGATGACGAGGCGCTGCGCCTCGGGGATGAGGCCGCGCCCCCGGTGCGGGGCCCCGAGCCAGTAGCCGAGTGACGCGTCCGGCACGCGGAAGCCGATCACGCCCAGTAGTTCGGGCGCATCGGCGGCCCGCACGGCCCAGGTGTACTCGAGGTCGGAGGCCCAGCCGCCGGGCACGTACTCCGCAATGAAGGAGTCCGCGTGCGCCCGGGTGTACGGCCACGGCACGGTGAGGTACTTCTCGAAGAGGGGATCCTGGCAGTACGCGAAGATCGTCTCGGCGTCCGCGGGGGTGGGCTGGTCCAGCCGCAGCAGCGGTGAGGACAGGTCGACCGGTTCCACGGCTAGCGGCGGGGAAGCAGGCCGACGCGGTCGAAGGCGCGCGCCAGCGTGGCGTTGGCGACCCCGGCGGCGCGGTCGGCGTTCAGCGCGAGGAGGCGGTCCAATTCGGCCGGGTCGTCGAGGAGCTCAAGCACCCGCGAGCGGATCGGGCCGAAGGTGCCGGTGACCACCTCGGCGAGCCCCTTCTTCAGGTCCCCGTAGCCGCGGCCGGCGTACTCGTCCTCGATCGACTGCACGGACCGCTCCGCCAGCACCGAGTAGATCGTCAGCAGGTTGGACACACCCGGCTTGTTCTCGCGGTCGAAGACCACGCCGCCATCGGCATCCGTCACCGCGCGCATGATCTTCTTCGCCGTCACCGCCGGCGCGTCGAGCAACCAGATCACCCCGGCGTGGGACTCGGCCGACTTGGACATCTTCGAGGTGGGGTTCTGCAGGTCGTAGATCTTGGCGGTCTCCTTGACGATGTCCGCCTCCGGAATCACGAAGGTGTCCCCGAAGCGCGAGTTGAACCGTGCCGCGATGTCGCGGGTGAGTTCGACGTGCTGGCGCTGGTCTTCGCCGACCGGCACGACGACCGTGTCGTAGAGCAGGATGTCCGCGGCCATCAGGATCGGGTAGGCGAACAGTCCGACCGTGGTGCCGTCAGAGCCCTGCTTGGCGGACTTGTCCTTGAACTGGGTCATCCGGCTGGCCTCGCCGAAACCGGTGATCGTGTTCAACACCCAGGCCAGCTGGGCGTGCGCGGCCACATGCGACTGCACGTACAACGTCGACGCCGACGGGTCGATGCCGCTGGCGATGTACTGCGCGGCCGTGCGCCGGGTGTTCTCCCGCAGCTTCGCGGGGTCCTGCGCCACGGTGAGGGCGTGCAGGTCCACGATCGAGAAGTACGCCTCGTGGGTCTCCTGCAGGGACTTCCAGTTCAGCAGCGCGCCGATGTAGTTGCCGATCTGGAGCGAGTCGGCGGACGGTTGCATGCCGGAGTACAGGCGGGGTTTGGTCATGTGATCAGATCTTTTCATAGCGTGTGGCCGCCGTCAGGACCGGCGGCGCGAGAGGGAGGGAAACCAAAGGGAGAGAGAAATTAGAGGGAGAGGGGAATCAGAGGGAGTAGTCGACGACTACGGGGGTGTGGTCGGACCAGCGCTGGTCGTAGGCCGCCGCCCGGTCGACGGTATAGTCGGTGACGGATGCCGCCAGCGCCGGCGTGGCCAGCTGGTAGTCGATCCGCCAGCCGGTGTCATTGTCGAACGCCTGGCCGCGCCAGGACCACCAGGTGAATGGTCCGTCCACGTCGCCGGCCCATTTGCGTCCCACGTCGACCCAGCCGAGGCCGGCCCCGGCGTTGTAGTCGGGTGCGTCTTCGGCGCCGACGATGCGGTCGAAGTAGGCGCGTTCCTCCGGCAGGAAGCCGGCCCGCTTGACGTTGCCGCGCCAGTTCTTGATGTCGAGCTTGCGGTGGCCCACGTTCAGGTCGCCGAGCACGACGGCCCGTTCACTGTGAGCGGCCAGTTCCGGCAGCCGGGCGAGCATGGCGTCGAGGAACTTGAACTTCTCGACCTGTTTCGGGGTGGCGACCTCGCCCGAGTGCACGTACGTGCTCACCACGGTGACCACCTTGCCGTTGACCAGGTAGTCGGCCTCGAGCCAGCGGCCCGCGCTGTCGAACTCCGTGGCGCCGAGTTCGACTCGGTGGATGGTGGCCGAGGAACGGCTGGCCAGGGCCACCCCAGCCCGGCCCTTCGCGGTCGCCGCGTCGTGCAGGATGTTCCACTCCGGGCCGAGCAGCCCCTCGAGGTCCTCGGTCGACGCGCGAACCTCCTGGAGGGCGAGGATGTCCACGTCCCGCTCGGCCAGCCAGTCGCCCATCCCCTTGCGGTAGGCGGCGCGCACGCCGTTCACGTTGACGCTGGCGATGCGGAGGCGCGTCGGGTCGGCAGCAACGGAAGCCGCGGAAGCCGCGGAAGCCGCGGACGCGGCGGACGAAGCAGGGTCGGAAGTGGCAGGTTCGGAAGCGGCGGTCGAAGCGGAAGGCATCCCCCGATTCTACTTTGGCTCTGGACCGGGGTCGCCGGCAGCGATCTCTGCGGCTCGCTTCTCGGCGGCGCGCAGGCGGCGCGCGGTGAGCAGGCGGCTGGGCCAGGTCGCGACGTCGTGTGCATTCCGGGCCTCCCGGAGCTCGGCCAGCACGACCACCCGGAGCGCCTCCTCTTCCTGCCGGAGCTTCTCCGCGGCAACCTCGTCCGCGCTGATCCGACGTGGCGAGAGTCCGGCGTCATCCATCCCGACGGCGATCCAGGATGCCGAGAGCAGCGTCAGCGTGCTGGTCAGGTTGAACCAGATCAGGAGCCCGATGATCACGGCGAATGTGGCGAGCAGCGGGTTGCGGCCGGCGCCGGCGAGCAGCGTGCTGCCGAGGATCTTGAGCACGCCCAGGCCCGCGGCGCCCAGGAGGGAGCCGGTGATGAGCTGGCGGAAGGGGATCCGCAGCCGGGACAGCACCCGGAACAGTGCGGCGAGGGTGATGGTGTCGATCACGAGCACGAGGAGTAGCCCGACCGAGCGGGCGGCCGCGTTGAACCAGAACGAATCCCGGGAGACGCCGACCAGCCCGAACAGCGCCCCGAGCGCCTCGGTGCTCGCGATGGAGATCAGCGCCGAGACCACGAGCACCACCGCGAACAGCAGGCCGAGGCCCAGCTCCCGCAACTTCACCCAGAGGACGAAGGTCTTGTCGGGCGGCATCCGGAAAATGGTGCGCACCGCCTGCGCCGTCGTCGAGAGCCAGCCGAGCACGGTCGCGAGCAGGCCGACCAGGGCGAGCACGCCGGACCAGCCGAAGACCCGGGCATTGGCCAGGTCGGTGGGGTCGATCACGCCGTCCTTGCCGATCAGCCCGGGAACGGACTGGTTGATGAAGGAGTAGAGCGTCAGCTCGAGGTCGGGGTTCGACGTGATCCACAGCCCGGCGATGGAGAAGACAAGCCACAGCGCCGCGAACGTCGCGAAGATGGCCTGGTAGGACATGCCGCCGGCGAGGATGGGCCCCCCGCTGTCCCCGAACCGGGTGTACACCCGCACGGGGCGCGAGCGCATGACCCGGTTGATCAGGGTCTTCGTGCGGTCGATGGCGGCGGGAGTTTTCACTTGTTCAGCCTAGGCGGCGGCCGTGCGGCCCGGAACGCGAAAAGGCCGGCCTCCCCACGACGAATGATCGTGGGGAGGCCGGCCTTTTGGAACCCGTTCGGTTACTTCGTTCCTCGCAGCATGGCCTGCTTGACCTCGGAAATGGCCTGGGTGACCTGGATTCCGCGCGGGCAGGCCTCGGTGCAGTTGAAGGTGGTGCGGCAGCGCCACACGCCTTCCTTGTCGTTGAGGATGTCGAGGCGAACGGCCGCATTGTCATCGCGCGAGTCGAAGATGAAACGGTGCGCGTTCACGATCGCGGCCGGGCCGAAGTACTGGCCGTCCGTCCAGAACACCGGGCAGCTCGACGTGCACGCGGCGCAGAGGATGCACTTGGTGGTGTCATCGAAGCGTTCGCGCTGGGCGACCGTCTGCAGGCGCTCCTTGCCGTCGGTGGGGGCGTTGTTGGCCACTAGGAAGGGCTGCACGGCGCGGAACGATTCGAAGAACGGCTCCATGTCGACGATCAGGTCCTTCTCGAGCGGCAGACCCTTGATCGCCTCCACGTAGACGGGCTTCGTGATGTCGAGGTCCTTGATCAGCGTCTTGCAGGCGAGGCGGTTGCGGCCGTTGATCCGCATCGCATCCGAGCCGCAGATGCCGTGCGCGCACGAGCGGCGGAAGCTCAGGCTGCCGTCCTGTTCCCACTTGATCTTGTGCAGGGCGTCCAGCACCCGGTCCGTCGGGTACATCTGCACGTCGAAGTCGTCCCAGTGCGGTTCGGCGTCTACCTCGGGGTTGTACCGGCGGATGATCAGCGTGACGGTGAAGGACTCGATCGCCTCCGGCACCACGGGGGTGGTCGAAGCGCTCACGGTTGCGGTACTCAACTCAGTACTTCCTTTCCATCGGCTGGTAGCGCGTGATGGTGACCGGCTTCCAGTCCAGCGCAATGTGGTCGGCCGCGTCGGCGGAGTGCGGGTCTCCGGTCAGGTAGGCCATGGTGTGAACCAGGTAGTTCTCGTCGTCGCGCAGGGGGAAGTCGTCGCGCATGTGGCCGCCGCGGCTTTCCTTGCGGTTGCGGGCGGAGAACACGACGACCTCGGCCAGGTCGAGCAGGAAGCCGAGTTCGACGGCCTCGAGCAGGTCGGTGTTGAACCGGCGGCCCTTGTCCTGCACGCCGATGTTCTTGTAGCGCTCGCGCAGGGTGTGGATGGTGTCGGTGACTTCCTTGAGCGACTCGTCGGTGCGGAACACCTGCGCCTTGGCGTCCATCATCTCCTGCAGTTCCTTGCGGAGCACGGCGATGCGCTCGGTTCCGGTCGAGGTGCGGATGCCCTCGAGCAGGTCCTTCACGAACGTCGCGGCGTTCGCGGGCAGCGGGGTGAAGTCGACGGTCTTGACGTACGCGACGGCGTTGTTGCCGGCGCGCTTGCCGAAAACGTTGATGTCGAGCAGCGAGTTGGTGCCGAGACGGTTGGAGCCGTGCACGGACACGCAGGCGCATTCGCCGGCGGCATACAGGCCGGGAACGACGGTGGTGTTGTTGCGCAGCACTTCCGCGTTCACATTGGTCGGGATGCCGCCCATCGCATAGTGCGCGGTGGGCATCACCGGAACCGGCTCGGTGACCGGGTCGACGCCGAGGTAGGTGCGGGCGAACTCGGTGATGTCGGGCAGTTTGGTCTCGAGCACCTCGGCGCCGAGGTGGGTGCAGTCGAGGTACAGATAGTCCTTGTTCGGACCGGCGCCGCGGCCTTCCGCGACCTCCTTGACCATGCAGCGGGCGATGATGTCGCGCGGCGCGAGGTCCTTGATCGTGGGGGCGTAGCGTTCCATGAACCGTTCACCGGCCGCGTTGCGCAGGATCGCTCCCTCGCCGCGCGCACCCTCCGTGAGCAGGATGCCCAGCCCGGCCAGGCCAGTCGGGTGGAACTGGAAGAACTCCATGTCCTCGAGCGGCAGGCCCTTGCGCCAGACGATGCCGACGCCGTCACCGGTGAGGGTGTGCGCGTTGGACGTGGTCTTGTAGATCTTGCCGAAACCGCCGGTGGCGAAGATGAACGCCTTCGCCTGGAAGACGTGCAGCTCGCCGGTGGAGAGGTCGTACGCGACGACCGCGGACGGCTGGTCGACGCCGTCGACCGGTGTCATGACCAGGTCGAGCACGTAGAACTCGTTGAAGAAGTTGATGCCGCGCTTGACGCAGTTCTGGTACAGCGTCTGGAGGATCATGTGGCCGGTGCGGTCGGCGGCGTAGCAGGCTCGGCGAACCGGGGCCTTGCCGTGGTCGCTGGTGTGGCCGCCGAACCGGCGCTGGTCGATCTTGCCCTCCGGCGTGCGGTTGAAGGGCAGGCCCATGTTCTCGAGGTCGATGACCGCGTCGATGGCTTCCTTGGCGAGGATCTCGGCCGCGTCCTGGTCGACGAGGTAGTCGCCGCCCTTGACGGTGTCGAAGGTGTGCCACTCCCAGTTGTCTTCCTCGACGTTGGCGAGGGCCGCGGCCATCCCGCCCTGCGCTGCACCGGTGTGCGAGCGCGTCGGGTAGAGCTTGGAGATCACCGCGGTGTTCGCGCCGGAGCCGGCTTCGATGGCGGCACGCATGCCGGCACCGCCTGCTCCCACGATCACGATGTCGAACTGGTGGTAGTGCACGCCGTCCACGATGGTGGACTCAGTGGGCGCGGTTACAGCATCCGTAGTCATTTGGGTGTTTGCAGCTCCTAGATGGCCGAGCAGAACGAAGGCAGAAGGTCGGCGGGTGAACCGGCCGGGCAGGGATCGAAGGTGAAGACCACGAGCGTGCCGAGGGTGATCAGGATCACGACGGCGGCCAGGATGGCGGACTTCAGGATGCCGCGGGTGAGCCGCTGCGTGGCGTAGTCGTTGACGATGGTGCGCATGCCGTTGCCGCCGTGGATCAGGGCGAGCCAGAGCATGATGATGTCCCACACGGCCCAGAACGGGGTGGTGAGCTTGCCCGCGACGAACGCGAAGTTGAGGGCGCTGACGCCCTCACCGACCATGAGGTTGACGAAGAGGTGGCCGAAGATGAGCACGACCAGCACGACGCCGGAGACGCGCATGTAAATCCAGCCCCATTTTTCCCAGTTCACGCCGCGCTTGCGCGGTGAACGGGCGTAGGGGCTGCGGGGAGCTTCGATTGTGGTTGTCATGAGTCTCCCCGTCCTATTCGCTGAACACGTTGATCAGGTGGCGCGGCGCGAAGCCGAGCATGGTGATGATCCAGAGCGCGATCACGACATAGAACATGACCTTCTGGTACTTGGCGTTCCAGAAGTCGATCAGGATGATCCGCAGGCCGTTGAACGCGTGGAAGACGATGGCCGCGACCAGCGCGACTTCACCGAGGCCCATGATCGGTGTCTGGTAGCTGCTGATGACCGCGTTGTACGCCTCAGGGCTCACGCGCACCAGCGCGGTGTCCAAGATGTGAACCAGCAAGAAGAAGAAGATCGCAACACCGGTAATCCGGTGCAGGACCCACGACCACATACCCTCGCGGCCCCGATACAGGGTGCCGGCGGGGCGACGCGATGTCGTCTTCTGCTGGGATGTCAGTGTCGCTGCCTGCTCTGGCATGACCAACCCTCCCTGGCTGAGTAGCGGCCTCGACGAATCAGGCCGACAATGCGCTGTGCGCACGTGTGACTATCCTAAGTCTCTCTGCGCCGAGATAAAACGCTCTCGGCCCGCTAGCGCTGCATTGATAGCGGAACCGCAACCGTTGCGCGCACGGCGGCCCGGTCGTCGATCACCGTTTCGTAGTGTCCGAGCAGCTGGTCGCAGACGTTCTGCCAGGACCGGCCGAGCACGCTCCGCCGTCCCGCCTCGCCCATCCGCAGCCGCAGGGCCGGGTCCCGGGTCAGCAGGGTGACGCACCGGCGCAGGTCCGATTCGTCGTCCGGGGCGAAGAGGAGGCCGTTCTCCCCGTGCGCGACCAGGTCGATCGGGCCGCCCGCGCGCGGGGCGACGACCGGGAGCCCGGCCGCGTGCGCCTCCTGCAGGGTCTGGCCGAAGGTCTCCTCGGTGCCGGCGTGCAGGAACAGGTCGAAGGCGGCGTAGGCGCGGCCCAGCTCCGCCCCGTCCAGTCGGCCGAGCCAGCTGACCGGCATCCCGGCGAGGGCGCGTTCGATGGCGGGCACCGAGGGCCCGTCGCCGACGAGGGCGAGACGGATACCCGGCACGCCCCGCAGCGCCCGGAACCGCTCCACCTGCTTCTCCGGCGCCATCCGGCCGACGTAGCCGACGACGAGTTCCCCGTTCGGGGCAAGCCGCTGCCGCAGCGCGGCGACGGCCGGGTCGGTGCGCCGGTTGGGGTGGTAGCCGGCCAGATCCACGCCGCGGGTCCAGCGGTCCAGCCGGCGCAGGCCGATGCGGCGCAGGTCCAGCATCGACGCCGTCGACGGGACCAGGGTGAGGTCGGCGCCCTCGTGCACCCACCTGACGAAGCGCCAGGCCGCGGCGGCGGCCGGGCCGAGGCCGTTGCGGCGGGCGTAACCGGCGACATCCGTCTGGAAAACGGCGACGCTCGGGATGTCCAGGCGGTTCGCCGCCGCGATCCCCTGGGCGCCGAGCAGGAACGGTGAGGCCGCGTGCAGCACGTCGGGGGCGAAGTCGGCCAGCAGCCGGTGCACCTGGGGGCTCGGCATGCCCACCGGGAACTGCCGGTACCGCGCCGCCGGCACGCTGTGCACGGGGAACCCCGCGTAGGCGGCCGGGGCCCCGGTGGGCGCGATCACCATGGCCTCGTGGCCGGAGCGCGCCAGGTGATCGAGCACCTGGCAGACGCTCGTGGTGACGCCGCTGACGGTGGGCAGAAAGCTTTCGGTGATGAGTGCGACCCGCATGCCGCGAGCGTAGGGACTCACCCGGTCGGGCCGGTGAACGCACCCTTAACAGTGGTGCCCAGACGGTAGTCTGGCCCAATGTCAGACTCCACGGATGCCCTCGGCCGCTTCTACAGCGTGATCCCCGCCGGCGGGATCGGATCGCGGCTGTGGCCGCTCTCGCGCGCTGACGCGCCGAAGTTCCTGCACGACCTGACCGGTTCCGGCCAGACCCTGCTGCGCGACACCTGGGACCGACTCGCCCCGCTGTCGGGCGACCAGCGCATCATGGTCGTGACCGGGCGCGCGCACCGCGCCGCCGTCGAGGCGCAGCTGCCCGAGCTGGCCGACCACAACGTGGTGCTCGAGAGCGAACCGCGGGAATCCACCGCGGCGATCGGGCTGGCGGCCGCCATCCTCGAGAAACGCGAACCCGGCGTGATCATCGGCTCCTTCGCCGCCGACCACGTGATCAAGAGCCCGTTCCACTTTCGCCAGGCCGTGGTGGAGGCGGTGGCCGCCGCCGACGCCGGCTACATCGTCACCATCGGCATCCGTCCCACCGAACCGGCCATCGGTTTCGGCTACATCAAGACGGCCGGCGCGCTGCAGATCGAGAAGGCCGCCAGCGCGCTGTCGGTCGACTCCTTCGTGGAGAAGCCTGACCTCGACACCGCCAGGGAATACCTGGCAGACGGCCACTACCTCTGGAACGCGGGCATGTTCATCGCCCGGGCCGACCGGCTGCTCGAGGAGATCGGGGCGGCCGAGCCTGAGTTGCTCGCCGGCCTGCTGGAACTCGCCGACGCCTGGGACACCCCGCGCCGCGGCGCCGTCGTCGACCGGATCTGGCCGCGCCTGAAGAAGATCGCGATCGACTACACGGTGGCGGAGCCGGTCGCGGCCCGCGGCAAGCTCGCCGTCATCCCGGGCCAGTTCGACTGGGACGACGTGGGGGACTTCGCGTCGATCGCCAAGATCCACGCGAATGGGCGCAAGCGCGACCTCGCCATCCTCGGTGAGGGCGCGCGCGTGCTCGCCGACTCGTCCAGCGGCATCGTGGTCAGCCACACCGGCCGCATGATCGCCCTGATCGGGGTGGAGGACATCGTCGTGATCGACACCCCTGACGCCCTCCTGGTCACCACCAGCGCCAACGCCCAGAAGGTCAAGGCCGTGGTCGACGCGCTGAAGCTCTCCGGTAGCAGCGACGTGCTCTGACCGACACTGCTCGCGCTTTCACCCCCGATCGGGGCTGATTTCGACCGGGCTGGGCCCAGGGTTCATAACCATTCGGCCACTGTCTGAGTTTGCTCCTTTGAGCAGTGAAACATTCGGTAACGTGTAGTCCAATACAGCCCCCTGCGGACCCGCGCCGGGCGATCATTGGAGGTCATCTTGACAATCACGAAACGTAAGGCCGTTTTCAGCGGACTTGCCACGCTCGGCGTGGTGGCCCTGCTCGCAGCCTGTGCCCCGGCTCCGACCAATGACAATTCGAGCGACGGCGCCGCGAAGTCCGATTATCTTCCCTGCATCGTCTCCGACTTCGGCGGGTTCGACGACAAGTCGTTCAACCAGTCCAGCTTCGAGGGCATGACCCAGGCCGCGGACGAACTGGGTGTCAAGTTCCAGCAGGCCGAGTCCAAGTCGGAGGACCAGTACGGCCCGAACGTCAGCAGCATGGTCGATCAGGGCTGCAATTTCGTGCTCACGGTCGGGTTCGCCCTGGCGAACGCCACCCGCGACGCGGCCAAGGCCGCTCCGGACACCCACTTCGCGCTGATCGACTCCGCGCTCACCAACGACGACTTCAGCCCGCTGACGCTCGACAACGTCAAGCCGGTCCTGTACGACACCGCCCAGGCGTCGTTCCTCGCCGGTTACCTCGCGGCCGGTACCACCAAGACCGGGATCGTCGGAACCTTCGGCGGACAGGAATTCCCGTCGGTCACCATCTTCATGGACGGTTTCTACGACGGCGTGAAGTACTACAACTCGAAGAAGGGCACCGACGTCAAGGTCCTCGGCTGGGACAAGGGCGTGAACCCCGGTACATTCGCGGGTAGCTTCGATGACATCAACCAGGGCAAGGTCCTCAGCACCGGTCTGATCGACCAGGGTGCCGACATCATCCTCCCCGTCGCCGGCCCGCTCTTCCAGGGCACCGCGCAGGCCATCCAGGACTCCGGCAAGGACGTCGCCATCATCGGCGTCGACAGCGACCTGTTCGAGACGACTCCCGAGTTCGCGTCGCTGTACCTCACCTCGGTGCTCAAGCAGATGACGGATGCCACCAAGAAGATCATCGTCGACGACGGCAACGGCGAGTTCTCAGCTGACCCCTACGTCGGAACGCTGAAGAACAAGGGCGTGGACATCGCCCCGCTGCACGACTGGGAATCCAAGGTCGACCCGGCCCTGGTGACCGAGATCGACGCCATCAAGGCCGACATCATCAGCGGCAAGCTCAAGGTGGAGTCGCCCGCCACGCCCAAGTAGGCGGCGCGGCGTACCGAGAGTGACCCGGGGAGGTCTGCATCAGTGCAGGCCTCCCCGGCTGCGTTAGGCCGCGGCTGCTGCCGCGCTGCGGACGAGCAGAACGCCCACAGATGAGCGAAGTCCCGCACGACCTGCAACATATGAGCAAGCGCGACAACTTTCGTTCGCTACTGAATAGAATCGACCACATGAAGCTCGAACTTCGAGGCATTACGAAGAAATTCGGTGCCCTGGTTGCGAATGACCACATTGACCTCACCGTCGAGGCCGGAGAAATCCATGCGCTGCTCGGCGAAAACGGCGCAGGTAAATCGACCCTGATGAACGTGCTCTACGGCCTGTACCGGGCCGAGGAGGGCGAGATCCTGCTCGATGACAAACCGCAGCACTTCGCCGGACCCGGCGACGCGATGGCTGCCGGGATCGGCATGGTGCACCAGCACTTCATGCTGATCCCCGTCTTCACGGTCGCCGAGAACGTCATGCTCGGCCACGAGGAGACCCGGGCCGGCGGACGCCTCGACCTGGCCGCGGCCCGCACGCACGTGCGCGAGATCTCCGACCGGTTCGGCTTCGACGTCGACCCCGACGCCCTCGTCGAGAATCTCCCCGTCGGCGTGCAGCAGCGGGTCGAGATCATCAAGGCGCTGTCCCGCGACGCGAAGGTGCTCGTCTTCGACGAGCCCACCGCCGTGCTCACGCCCCAGGAGACGGACGAGCTGATGGCCATCATGCGCCAGCTCAAAGCCAACGGAACGTCCATCGTCTTCATCACCCACAAGCTGCGCGAGGTGCGCGAGGTCGCGGACCGCATCACGGTCATCCGCCTGGGCAAGGTCGTCGGTGAGGCCTCGCCGACCGCGACGAACGTGGAGCTGGCCTCCCTGATGGTCGGCCGCGCGGTCGACCTCACCGTCGACAAGGGCCCGGCCGTGCCCGGTGAAGCCGCCCTCTCGGTGAAGAACCTCACCGTGCTCGATCCGCACGGCCAGATCCTGGTCAACAACGTCAGCTTCGACGTGCACAAGGGCGAGATCCTCGCTATCGCCGGGGTGCAGGGAAACGGCCAGACCGAACTCACCGAGGCCCTGATGGGCCTGCAGCAGCGGGTCTCGGGGGAGATCACCCTCGACGGCAAGTCCTTGCGCGGGCACTCGGTGCGCCAGGTGCTCGACGCCGGAGTCGGCTTCGTGCCGGAGGACCGCAACGAGGACGGCCTGGTCGGCGAGTTCACCATCGCCGAGAACCTGATGCTCGACCGCTCGAACGCGAAGCCGTTCGTGAAACGGTGGAACGTGCAGCGCTCCGCCCTCGCCGACTTCGCCCGGGCCAAGGTCAAGGAGTTCGACGTGCGCTCCCAGGGGATCGAGACACCCGTCGGTCGGCTGTCCGGCGGCAACCAGCAGAAGGTCGTGCTCGCCCGCGAACTCAGCCGCGACCTGCGCCTCTTCGTCGCCGCCCAGCCCACCCGCGGGCTCGACGTCGGCTCCGTGGAGTTCGTGCACGAACGCATCGTCGCGACCCGGGATGCCGGCACGCCCGTGATCGTCATCTCGACCGAACTCGACGAGGTCGCCGCCCTCGCGGACCGGATCCTGGTCATGTACCGCGGGCGCATCATCGGCATCGTTCCCGGCGACACCCCGCGCGCCGTTCTTGGTTTGATGATGGCCGGCGAAGCGCCTGCCGGAGAAGGAGCTGCCGCGTGAGCGCGACACAGGGTCACCCGACCGAAGCCGTGACGAAGACACGCCCGCCCGAGCAGTCCCGCTGGGACCGGGCGTTCCGCGAGATCACCACCGGCAACGCCATCATCTCGGTGCTCGCCGTTGTGCTGGCCCTGCTCGTGGGCGCCGTGATGATCGCCTTCACCAACAAAGACGTGCAGGCCGCGTCCGGCTACTTCTTCTCCCGGCCGACCGACCTGCTCGGTGCGATCTGGAACGCGGTGGCGGGCGCCTACTCCGCCCTGTTCCAGGGTTCGGTCTACAACTTCCGCCGGCCGAGTTTCGCCGCGGGAATCAAGCCGCTGACCGAGACCCTCACCTTCGCAACCCCGCTGATCATGGCCGGCCTGGGTGTCGCGCTCGGCTTCCGGGTCGGCATGTTCAACATCGGCGGGCGCGGCCAGATGCTGATCGCGGCCGCCCTCGGCGGCTGGGTCGGCTTCGCGGTTGACCTGCCTTACGGCCTGCACATGGTGGCGGCGCTCGTCGCCGGCATCCTCGGCGGTGCGCTCTGGGGCGGGATCGTCGGGCTGCTGAAGGCCCGCACGGGGGCCCACGAGGTGATCACCACCATCATGCTCAACTATGTGGCGTTCTATCTGGTCAGCTACCTGCTGCGCGACGGCTTCCTGAAGACCCCCGGGTCGAACAACCCGAAAAGCCCCGCGACCCAGGCCACGGCGGTCTTCCCCGACCTGCTGGGCCCGACCTACAGCCTGCACTTCGGCTTCATCCTGGCCATCGTCGCCACCATCTTCACCTGGTGGCTGCTGTCCCGGTCCAACCTGGGCTTCCAGTTCCGGGCGGTCGGGCTGAACCCGCACGCGGCCCGCGTCGCGGGCATCAGCGTCAAGCGGATCTACGTCTACGCGATGCTGCTCTCCGGCGGGCTGATCGGCCTGGCCGGCATCAACCAGGTGCTGGGCACCACGACCAGCGGCTTCGGCGCCGGCCTCGACTCCGGCATCGGCTTCGACGCGATCACCGTCGCGCTGCTCGGCCGCTCGAAGCCGTGGGGCGTCTTCGCCGCCGGCATCCTCTTCGGCGCGTTCAAGGCCGGAGGCTTCTCGATGCAGGCGGCGGAGGGGGTGCCGATCGACATCGTGCTGGTCGTGCAATCCCTGATCGTGCTGTTCATCGCGGCCCCGCCGCTCGTGCGGGCCATCTTCCGCCTGCCCGCACCGGGCACCACCCGCCGTGCACTCCCCAACGTGACCCAGGAGGTGGCCGCGAAATGAGCATCGCAACCCCGGCCGTCCAGCCCATTCAGCCCGCCGCCCCCCAGGACGCAGACTTCGAGGTCGTGCGGAGCTGGAAGGCACCGATCGCCCTGTCCATCTTCACCGTGCTGTCGTTCCTGCTCCTGGTCGTCTTCGGCCGAACCGGCATCAGCACGTTCCGCCTGTCCACGACCAGCGACCTGATCCAGCTGCCCGAGGTGGAACTGCCCACCCAGCTGACCGGCATCGTGATCAGCGTCCTGCTGCTCCTGATCACCGTGATCAGTGCCTGGCTGGTGCGGTCGAGGGCCAGGGTTCCGATCTGGTTGATCGCCGTCTTCGCGGTTCTGGTCCTGATCGGCTTCCTCTCCTGGGCCGCGGCGGACAAGACCATCCCGGTGCCGGGCCTGCTCTTCGGCGCGATCAGCCTCGCCGTGCCGCTCATCTTCGGCGCCCTCGGCGGCGTCATCTCCGAACGCGTCGGCGTGGTCAACATCGCCATCGAGGGCCAGCTGCTCGCGGGCGCGTTCACCTCCGCGCTGGTCGCCTCCCTGACCAATCAGCCCCTCCTCGGGCTGGTCGCGGCGATGTTCGCCGGCGTGCTCGTCTCCATGGTGCTCGCCTCATTCTCGATCAAATACTTCGTCGACCAGGTCATCGTCGGTGTCGTGCTGAACGTGCTCGTGATCGGTCTCACCGGCTTCCTCTACTCGCAGGTGATGGCGCCCAACGCGGCCACCCTGAACCAGCCGCCCCGGTTCGAGCGCATCAACATCCCGCTGCTCAGCGAGATCCCGATCATCGGCCCGGTGCTCTTCCGCCAGACGCTGATCGTCTACATCATGTACGTGGCCGTCGCCGTGGTGTACTACGGCATCTTCCACACCAAGTGGGGACTGCGCCTCCGCAGCGTCGGCGAGCACCCGCAGGCGGCCGACACCGTGGGCATCAACGTGGCCCGCACCCGCTTCTGGAACGTGTCGCTCGCGGGGGCCATCGTCGGCCTCGGCGGGGCGTACTTCACGCTCGGCTCGGTCGGGGCGTTCGGCAAGGAGATGACGGCCGGAGCCGGATTCATCGCCCTCGCCGCCGTGATCTTCGGCCGCTGGGACCCGATCCGGGCCACCCTGGCCGCCCTCCTGTTCGGCTTCGCCAGCAACCTGCAGAACGTGCTCAGCATCATCGGTTCCCCGGTGCCGAGCGAGTTCATGCTGATGCTGCCGTACCTGGTCACCATCTTCGCCGTGGCCGGTTTCGTCGGCACGTCGAGGGGTCCCGCGGCATCCGGCAAGCCCTACATCAAATCATGACCGGGGTGGGCGCCGACGCGCTGCCCCTGGCGGGCGACATCGACTGGGCGACGCTGCGCGAGGCGGCGACGAACGCCATGGGCAAGGCCTACGTGCCGTACTCCAAGTTTCCGGTCGGCGCCGCGGCGCTCGTCTCTGACGGGCGGGTGATCAGCGGATGCAACGTGGAGAACGCCTCCTACGGCCTCACCCTCTGCGCCGAGTGCGCCCTCGTCTCCGTGCTGCACCTGACCGGCGGCGGCCGGCTGGTCGCGTTCACCTGCGTGGACGGCAACGGCCGCACGCTGATGCCCTGCGGCCGCTGCCGCCAACTGTTGTACGAACACTCCGCGCCGGGCATGCTGCTCGAGACCGTGTCGGGTCTGCGCACCATCGATGAAGTGCTGCCGGACGCCTTCGGGCCGAGGCAGCTCGCCGAATACCAGGAAGAGTAACCGTGAGCACCAGCCCGAACCGGATCGAAGCCTTCGACGCCGTGGACCTGATCCACACCAAGCGCGACCGGGGCGCACTCCGCACCGAGCAGATCAACTGGCTGATCGACGCGTACACCCGCGGCTACGTCGGGGACGAGCAGATGGCCGCCATGACCATGGCGATCTTCCTCAACGGCATGGACCGCCGCGAGATCAAGGACCTCACGATGGCCATGATCAACAGCGGCGAACGGATGAGCTTCGCCGGCCTCGGCAAGCCCACCACCGACAAGCACTCCACCGGCGGGGTCGGCGACAAGATCACCCTGCCGCTGATGCCCCTCGTGGCGGTCTTCGGCGCGGCCGTGCCGCAGCTCTCCGGCCGCGGCCTCGGCCACACCGGCGGCACCCTGGACAAGCTCGAGTCGATCCCAGGCTGGCGCGCCAACCTCACCAACGACGAGATGTTCCGGCAGTTGCGCGACACCGGCGGGGTCATCTGCGCCGCCGGCCGCGGGCTGGCCCCGGCCGACGGCAAGCTCTACGCCCTGCGCGACATCACCGGCACGGTCGAGGCGATTCCGCTGATCGCGTCCTCGATCATGTCCAAGAAGATCGCGGAGGGCACCAGCGCCCTCGTGCTGGACGTGAAGTTCGGCTCGGGCGCCTTTCTGAAGGACATCGACCGCTCCCGTGAGCTGGCCCGCACCATGGTGGCCCTCGGCGAGGACGCGGGAGTGGCGACATCCGCCCTGCTCACCAACATGAACGTGCCCCTCGGGTTCGCGATCGGCAACGCCAACGAGGTGCGGGAATCCGTGGAGGTGCTCGCCGGCGGCGGCCCGGCCGACGTGGTCGAGCTGACCATCGCCCTGGCGACGGAGATGCTCGACCTCGCCGGCATCACCGGCGTCGACGTGGCCGCAGCGCTCACCGACGGACGCGCCATGGACAAGTGGCGCGAGGTGATCCGGGCGCAGGGCGGCGACCCGGATGCGGCGCTGCCGGTGGCCCGCGAAACCCACGTCGTCACCGCCGACCGCGACGGCGTGCTGGTCGAGCAGCAGGCGCTGCCGTTCGGCATCGGCGCCTGGCGGCTCGGCGCGGGCCGCGCCCGCAAACAGGACCCCGTGCAGCACGCGGCCGGCATCGACCTGCACGCCAAGCCGGGCGACACAGTGCACGCCGGTCAGCCGCTGTTCACCCTCAGCGCCGACGAGCCCGAGCGCTTCGCCCGAGCCCTGGAGGCCGTGGCCGGCGCTTACCGGATCGGCGACCCCGGCGAGCCCGTGCTCGACGGCGGCCCGCTGATCGCCGAGCGCATCGGCCGCTGACAAGACGCTGCCGGTTCGGGCGGGTTCTGGAAAACAGGAAGACTCCCGGACCCCGCCCGGGTAGATTAGGGGGGTGAACAAGAGCCCTGAGGACTACCTGATGCCCGGTGCCGGCACGAGCATCAACGCCCTGCCCAAGATCTCGCTGCACGACCACCTCGACGGCGGACTGCGCCCCCAGACCATCATCGAACTGGCCGAACCGATCGGGTTCGCACTGCCGACGACGGATGCCGCCGCGCTCGGCACCTGGTTCGCCGACCAGGCCGATTCCGGCTCCCTGGTCGAGTACCTGAAGACCTTCGACGTCACCACCGGGGTCATGCAGACCCGGGAGGGCCTGGTGCGCGTCGCCCGTGAATTCGTCGAAGACCTCGCCGCCGACGGCGTCATCTACGGGGAGATCCGCTGGGCCCCGGAGCAGCACCTCACCCGCGGCCTCACCCTCGACCAGACCGTCGAGGCGGTTCAGGAAGGCCTGGAGGCCGGCATCGCCCTGGTCGCCCAGGCCGGGTCCCGCATCCGCGTCGGCCAGCTGATCACCGCCATGCGCCACGCCGACCGCGGCCTCGCAATCGCGGAGCTCGCCGTGAGGCACCGCGGCAACGGCGTCGTCGGTTTCGACATCGCCGGGGCCGAGCTGGGCTTCCCGGCCCACAACCACAGGGACGCATTCGACTTCCTCGCCAAGGCGTTCATGCCCGTCACCGTGCATGCGGGCGAGGCCGACGGCCTGGAGAGCATCCGTGGGGCCCTGTTCGACGGCCGCGCCTTGCGCCTGGGTCACGGCGTGCGCCTGGCCGAGGACATCGAGATCGGCCGCGAAGACGAGGAGAACACCTACGTCACGCTCGGACCGGTCGCCCAGTGGGTGCGCGACCGTGAGATCGCGCTCGAGCTCAGCCCGTCGTCCAACCTGCAGACCGGCGCCATCGCCGCCTGGGGCGACGACCTGCTTGACCACCCGTTCGACCTGCTGTACCAGCTGGGCTTCCGAGTCACGGTCAACACCGACAACCGCCTGATGAGCAACACCAGCCTCACCAAGGAACTGGCCCTGCTCAGCGACGCCTTCGGCTACGACGAAGACGACCTCGAGGTGTTCCAGTTGAACGCGGTCCAGGCCTCGTTCCTGCCCCTGGACGAACGGGAAGACCTGGCGGACGCGATCGTCGCCGGCTTCGCGACCGTCTGACCACCCTGGAAACAGCTCTGAACCCGTGAAAGCTCCCATGCCACTGCCCCCACTGCCCCTCGAAGCCATCGCGATCGGCGTGCACGTCAGCGACTGGCGCGCAGCGGTCACCGCCGCCGGCGACGCCCTCGAACGCTCCGGCTCCACCGGACCCGAATACACCCGGCGCATGATCGCCGTCATCGACGAGTTCGGCGCCTACGTGGTCATCGCCCCCGGGCTCGCGCTCGCGCACGCCCGGCCCGGCCCCGACGTGCACTCGGAGGGTCTCAGCATCGTCACGCTGGCCGAACCGGTCCCGTTCGGGCATCCGCACAACGACCCGGTCAGTGTCGTGCTCGGGCTGGCCGTCACCAGCTCCGACGAGCACGTGCTGCTCGTCGCCGAACTGGCCAATGTGTTCAACGACCCGGCCGTCATCCCCGCGCTGGCTGCGGCAACGGATGTCGACACCATCCGTTCGCTCCTCGGCGTGAGCGCGGCCATCGAGGAGTCCTCATGAAGATCGTCGCCCTCTGCGGGGTGGGGGTCGGCACCTCCGCCATCCTCAAGGTCAATGCCGAGCGGGCGCTCAAGCGCCTCGACATCGAGGCCGACGTGACGGCCACGGACATCGCCGGCGTCAGCACCATCGGGGCCGACGCGCAGGTCATCCTGACGTCGTCCGAGCTGGTCGCCGCGATCGGCAAGACCAACGCCGACATCGTCGTGATCGACAACTACTTCGACGTGGACGAGCTCACCGCGAAGCTCGAAGTCGCCCTGGGCTAATCCCCCCGTCCCTTTCCCGGTCCGTCCCCCTCCCGGTCCGTCCCGTCCCGTCCCGTCCCGGTCCGTCCCCCTCCCCTTCCCGGTCCTTCCCATTCCCGGCGCTTCCCTCGGGCTCGTGTGGGCTCCGGCCCACTGCCCACCTCCGCCGAGCCGTGAGTACTCCTCCCCAAAACTCATGTTTCAGGGGCGTTGCTCACGGTTCGGCGAGCACGCGCGGTCTCGTCCCGGGCCCGCCGCGGTCCCGTCCCGCTCGGGCACGCCGCGCGGGTCGCTCGGGTGCGCCGCGGTCCCGTCCCGGGCGCGCCGCGCGGGTCCTGC
>NZ_SOGM01000072.1:0-22203 GCF_004403545.1 Cryobacterium sp. TmT2-59
CGCCGCCGCGTCCGGCGCCGCCGCGTCCGGCGCCGCCGCGTCCGGCGCCGCCGTCGCGGTTTTGTCGGCGGTCGACTACTACCCGTTGGCCCTCGCCTCGCTGGGGGATCCGGCGACGGTCGCCCGGCGCGGCCGGGACGCCGGCGCGGCCCTCGGCCCCGACCCGGCCCGGCAGGTGTCGGTGATCGCCGACCGTGTGCTGCAACTCGTCGCCGAAACCGCCGGGGACGCCGTCGTCGCCACCCCGGTCGGCGCCATGCGCCTGGCCGACTACCTGCCCACCCGCATCTTCGAGCTCACCGTGCACACCTGCGACCTCCGGGCGAGCCTGGGGGTGCAGGCGCAGGTTCCGGATGCCGCGGCATCCGTCAGCCTGCACCTGCTGGGGGATCTGGCGCTGCGGAAGGGCCTCGCCGCGGACCTGCTCCTCGCGGCCACCGGGCGGGGGAGCCTGCCGGCCGGTTTCACGGTGCTGTAGCATTCACGGCCGAAGCATTCACGGCCGCTGCGCCGGGGCATCCGTGACTCTGCTAAACTCGGTGGGTTGCCGTTTGACGGCCGCGGATCAAGAGAGCCCAGGCATTCGGCCCCGGGCACCGCGCAGTGAGAGAAAGGGGATCCCATCTATGGCACTCGAAGCTAATGCAAAGAAGGCGATCATCGAAAAGTACGCTACCCACCCAGGCGACACCGGGTCCCCCGAAGTTCAGATTGCCATGCTCACGCAGCGCATCCTGGACCTCACGGAGCACCTGAAAGAGCACAAGCACGACCACCACTCACGTCGTGGCCTGCTTCTCATGGTTGGTCAGCGCCGTCGTTTGCTCGGTTACCTGTCGGACATCGACATCACTCGGTACCGCACGCTGATCGGCAGCCTCGGACTTCGCCGCTAAGGCACTTTTCGAAGACAACGCGATCTTCTTGCGAACGGGCCGTCACCTGAGGGTGGCGGCCCGTTCTGCGTACCCGCCGCGTTCGCCCGCCGGGCAGGCCAGGGAATGAGTCCGGGGAATAAGACCGGGCCCGGAAGGGTTTCCCGAAGCGATGACTACTTCCGCCCTGAGCCTCTCCGTGCTCGACCTGATTCCCGTCCGCACCGCCCAGAGCTCGGCCCAGGCGATCGCGGCATCCGTCGCCCTCGCGCAGAGCGCCGACCGGCTCGGTTACACCCGCTACTGGGTGGCGGAGCACCACAATATGCAGGCCGTCGCGTCGACGAACCCGCCGGTGCTGATCGGCATTCTCGCCGCCCGCACGGAGCGCATCCGGGTCGGCTCCGGGGGAGTCATGCTGCCCAACCACTCCCCGCTCGTGATCGCCGAGCAGTTCGGCCTGCTCGAGGCCGCCTTCCCCGGCCGGATCGACCTGGGCCTGGGCCGTGCGCCCGGCAGCGACCCGATGATCACCGCGCTGCTGCGCTCCAGCGGCGCCGTCAGCGAGGTCGACGCCTTCCCCCGCAACATCGACGACATCGCTGCGCTGCTGCAGCCCGGAGGGGCCGCCCTGAGCCTCACCTCCGGCCAGGAGTACGCCCTGCGCGCCACCCCCGCCGCCGACGCGATGCCCGAGGTCTGGCTGCTCGGCTCCAGCGACTACTCGGCCCGGCTCGCCGCGAAGCAGGGCATGCCCTACGTCTTCGCCAACCATTTCGCGGGCGACGGCACCACCCAGGCCCTCGACCTCTACCGACGCGGCTTCACTCCGAGCGACACCCTGGCCGCGCCGCGCACCATCCTCACCCTCAACGTGGTGGTCGCCGACACCGCGGCCGAGGCCCGTGCCCTCGCCCTGCCGCAGATGCAGCAGATGGCTCGGCTGCGTTCCGGCCAGCCGCTCGGCCCGCTCGCGACGCTCGAGGAGGCCGCCGCCACGACGATGGCGCCGGCGCAACAGGGCATGATCGAGCGGATGTCCGCCACCTGGATCCTGGACGAGCCGGTGGCCGCCGCCGCGCGCATCCGTGACCTCGCGGCCCGGTTCGGGGTCGACGAGGTCATGCTGCAGCCCATCGCCTCCGCGCACGGGACGGCCGCCCCGGCCACGTCCCCCGCCCGGGAGCGCACGCTGGAGCTCCTCGCCGCCGAGCTCCTCGAGGCCGCGCCCGCGCCCGTCACCGGTCCCTAACACCCTGTCAGCTCGGGGTTTTTTCATAGGAAACGCATAGCGACCCCTGCCAGCGTTGTCACTGTAGACAATCGGAGGGTGGAACAGACCATGGATGCTCGCGAACACGGCAAGCGGCTCAGCCGGATCGTCACGGGAACGATCGGCGTTCTGGCCGTGGTCGCCGCCTCGGCGCTCGGTCTCCACAGCTGGGCGGATGCGCTGGCGACCAGGGCGACCGCCGCGGGACCGACGACGCAGCAGGCCCCGGCCGCGGACACCCAGGGCTCGGATGACGGGGAATGGGGCGACGGGGAAGAAGGGTCGTCCCAGCCCGTGCAGCAGGCACCGCAGCCCCAGCAGAACGTGTCCCCGATCACCCCGGGCAACGGCCGGTCCCCGAACGCGACCACCAACGGGTCCTGACATGCCCGCCATCACAGCGGGCGTCACCACGGCCCACGTCACCACGCTGGACTGGGAGCTGTGGAGCACCACCGCCCGCATCGTGCTCACCAACGCCGGGCCGACCGGGCAGAGCGGGCAGAGCGGGCGGGCCGAGGAGGCGCGCGCGATCGCGGATGACGTGCTCGCGGACATCGAGGCGGCCTCCAGCCGGTTCCGCGACGACTCGGAGATCCGCGTCCTGGCCGATCGGTTGCCGGACGGCGTCGAGGTGAACGACACGCTCGCCGGCCTGGTCCGCCGGGCGCTCGCCTCCGCCCGGTTCACTGACGGTGACGTCGACCTGACCCTCGGCAACGCACTCGACGCGGTCGGCTACGACCGGGATATCCGGCTCCTCCTGGGTGACGACGGCGTCCCCGTGCGGGCCATCGCGTCCCGGGCCCCCGGCTGGAGGAGCGTCACGCTGGTCGCGAACCGGCTGACCGTTCCGCGGCACCTGGCCCTCGATCTCGGAGCGACCGCGAAGGCCGTCGCCGCCGACCTGGTCGCGGCGCGGGTCAGCGCCGGCCTCGGTTGCGGGGTGCTGGTCAGCCTGGGCGGCGACATCGCCACCGCCGGCCCCGCGCCGGCCGGCGGCTGGCAGGTGCTGGTGCAGGATGCCCCGCTCGAGCCGAGCGCGCAGGTCACCCTCGCGGCCGGCCAGGCCCTGGCCACCTCCAGCACGCAGAAGCGGCGGTGGCTGCGGGGCGGACGGCCGCAACACCACATCCTGAACCCCCGCACCGGACTCCCGGCCGAACCGGTCTGGCGCACCGCGACGGTGGCGGCGGCCACCTGCCACCGCGCGAACACCCTCAGCACCGCCGCGATCGTGCGCGGCGCCGCGGCGGAAGCCTGGCTGCGTGAGCAGGGCGTGCCGGCCCGGCTCGTCTCCGCCGACGGGGCCGTGGTCACCCTCGTCGGCTGGCCCGACGAGGAGGGCAAGCCGTGAACGAGGCGCTCTGGGCTCTCGGCCGCGGCACGGGCGTGGTCGCCCTGGCTCTGTTCACGATGTCGGTGCTGCTGGGCATCCTGACCCGATCCGGCCGGCCCCTGTTCGGCCTGCCCCGCTTCGCGCTGACCCTGGTGCACCGCAACGTGGCACTGCTGGCGACCGCGTTCCTGGCCGTGCACCTGGTCACGCTCCTCGGCGACTCATACGCCCAGCTGCGACTGGTCGACTTCGTCGTGCCCTTCCTCGGCGCCTACAAGCCGTTCTGGCTGGGACTCGGCACCGTCGCCGTCGACCTCCTGATCGCCGTGGTGCTGACGAGCCTGGAGCGCGCCTCCGTCGGCGTGCGGGTCTTCCGCGCCGTGCACTGGCTGACCTACCTGATCTGGCCGGTCGCGCTCCTGCACGGCATCGGCAACGGCACGGATGCCGGAGCGGGCTGGTTCATCGCCTTCGCCGTCGTCTGCGCGGTGGCCGTGCTTTCGGCCCTCCTCTGGCGCCTCACCGGCGGTTTCGTTGAATACCGCTCGGTGCGGGCCGACCTGACCCAGGGTGACCAAAATCGGACAGACCCGAAACGGACCGACCCGAACCGAGTGGAGCGAAACCGATGACCGGCGCCGTGGCATCCTCGGTCACCGCGCCGGTCGGCACGACCCGGCTGACGTCCGCTCCCGCTGCCGATTTCGCCACCCACCTCGCCACTTTCGGGCCGCTGCCGACCAGCAACCCGGCGGTTCTCCTGTCGGCCCTGCACGACTCGGGGCTGGAGGGCAGGGGCGGCGGGGCCTTCCCAGCCTGGCGCAAGCTCGCCGCGGTGCCGGGCCGTGAACGGGCCCGCGGGCGCCGGGTCGTGGTGATCGGCAACGCCGCGGAGGGCGAACCGCTCAGCTCCAAGGATGCGACGCTGCTCACCGTGGCGCCGCACCTGGTCATCGACGGCCTGCTGGCCGTAGCCGAGTCCCTGAACGGCACGGCGACCTATCTCTACGTGCGGTCATCCGTGCTGGGAGCGGTCTCGCGGGCGCTGGGGGAACGCCGCGATGCCCGGAAAATCGAACTGCGGGAGGCCGCCGACAGCTTCGTCTCGGGCGAGGCATCGGCCGTTGTCAGCGCCCTGGCCGGCCGTCGCCCGGTGCCGCAGGATCGACCGTTCCTGCTCACCGAGTCCGGCCTGGCTGGCCGGCCGACCCTGCTGCACAACGTTGAAACCCTCGCCCACATCGCCCTGATCGCGCGTTTCGGTCCGGCCTGGTTCCGCTCGCGCGGCACTGCGTCCGACCCGGGGACCCGTCTGGTCACCGTCACCGGCGGCGGGAGGCCGTCGACGGTGATCGAGATCGGCGGCGGAGCGGGGCTGAACGACGTGTTCCGGTTCGCCGGGATCGATCCGGCCGGCCTCTCCGGCGTGCTGGTGGGCGGTTTCCACGGCGCGTGGGTTCCCGCCTCAGCCGGAAACGTGCGGCTCGACCGAGAAGACCTGGCGCGGTTCGGGGCCACCCCCGGCGCCGGAATCCTGATGGGGCAGGATGCTCGGCACTGTCCGCTGACGGTGGCCAGTGCGATCGCGACCTACCTGGCCGGCGAGACCGCCGGTCAGTGCGGACCCTGCGTCAACGGGTTGTCGGCGATGGCGAGCGTGCTGTCGCGGCTGGCCCGCGGCGAGCGGGATCCCTCGCTGCCGGCCGAGCTGCGCCGGCTCGCCGACCTCGTCACCGGTCGTGGGTCGTGCCACTACCCCGACGGAACCGCTCGTTTCGTGCTGAGCACGCTGACCGTGTTCGACGCGGACGTGCGGGCCCACCTGGCGGGCACCTGCCGGAAGGAGCACTCATGACAGCGCCGCGCTCACTGCTGCACATCGACTGGACCGCCTGCGACGGCCGCGGCCTCTGCACCGAAATCCTGCCCGAACTGCTTGCCCGGGACGACTGGGGCTACCCGCTGGCCCGGACCAGGGGCGCAGGGTCGGACGTTCCGGTTCAGGAACGCCTACTGGATGCCGCCTCCGAGGCGGTCGCCCTCTGCCCGCGGCAGGCGCTGAGGCTGGTGCTGGGGACGTAAAGACGTCTGCCTATTTGTGCTGCTCGGTCTTCTGCAGCTGCCATTCCAGGTCGTCGGGGGAGAGGTCGGCGTTGCGGAAGGCATCCGTCAGGGGCAGTTGCAGCCGCAGGTCGGTGCCGAGGCAGAGGGCGGCCCGCCCGGAGCGCAACTTGAAGTCCAGCACGTGGCCGCCCGCCGTGCGCTCGTCGTTGATGAAGTGGACGTGGCAGCCGGGCACCCCGATGCCCTGCTCGTAGAGCGGGGTGCGGAATCCGGCCACGACACCGGTGACGTCGTGCAGTTCGATGATGGCGTCCTCGTCGGTCGCCTCCACCATCGGGCGGTACGGCTTCTGCTGTTTGACGACCGTCCGCATCCGGATCCACTCGAAGTCACCCTCGATCCGCAGGGCGTACATGTAGTTCTGGGAGGCCGTCATCCGGTCGATGAAGGTGGACACCTCGGCGCGCGACAGGCCGGGGGGCAGCTCGCTCTCAATGTGCGGAACGAAATTCGTGACGACCGCGTAGGGCGTGTGTGCGCCGAGGTCGGCGACGGAGACGCCGCCGTCGGCCCGAAGCTGGTAGCAGGTGCCGCCGATGATCAGCATTTCGCCGTCGAGCCCGTTGAACGTGCCGATTCCGAAACTGCCGTGACCGAGCAGGTCGCGAACGGTCATCTCGTCTTCGTAGACGCCGTCGAGCAGCGCGCTCATCAGGCTGGTCTGGAAGATCTCGTGTCGGGAGACGGTGAATTTGCTCATTGCAGCACATCGCTTTCGAGGTCGGCCATCAGGTCGTCCCTGTTATTACGGTAGTCGACGTGGACGTCGATGATGCTCGGTCCCGGCTCGGCCATGGCCTGGGCCAGGATGCCGGCGAAGTCGTCGAGATGGGTGACGCGGTAGCCGTGGGCGCCGAATGACTCGGCGTAGCCGACCGCGTCGTAGTCGCCCAGCTGCACGCCGGAGGTGCGTCCGTACTTGCCCTGCTGCTGGAACGCGACCATGTCGTAGGTGCCGTCGTTGAAGATGACATGCGTGAACGTCGATCCGAGCCGCACGGCGGTCTCGAGCTCCATCGCCGAGTAGAGGAAGCCGCCGTCGCCGGAGACCGACACGACCGGCGTTCCCGGGCGCACGAGCGTCGCCGCGATCGCCCAGGGCAGGGCCACGCCGAGCGTCTGCTGGCCGTTCGAGAACAGCAGGGTGCGGGGGTGGTAGGTGCGGAAGTGCCGGGCCATGTAGATGTAGTGGGAGCCGACGTCGCAGAGCACCGTTGTGTCATCCGGCAGCAGTTCGCGCATCAGCAGGGTGAGGTCGGCGGGGTGCACGCCCTCCGATTCGTCGCGCAGCCCGGTGGGCTGGTCCGCCTGCGCCAATCGTGCGCGCTGGTCTGCGACGACGGATGCCGCGGCGGCGGGCAGCACGAGGCCGTCTATCTGCCGGGCGAGCGCGTCGATCGTCTCCGCCACGTCCCCGCGCAGCTCCACCGTCGGGCGGTAGTAGTCGTCGAGGTCGGCCGCCAGCTCGTCGAGGTGGATGATCACGCGCTGGTGGTCCTCGTTCCACTTCGAAGGCTCGTACTCGACGAAGTCGTAGCCGATCGCCAGGATCACGTCGGCCTTGTGCAGCAGGATGTCGCCCGGCTGGTTGCGGAACAGGCCCACCCGTCCCAGGTAGTGCTCTTCGAGCTCGTGCGAAATGACGCCCGCAGCCTGGAAGGTCTCGACGACGGGAAGCCCGGCGACGCCCAGCAACCGGTGCAGCGCGGCGGTGGCCTCGTCGGAGCCCGAACGCGCGCCGGCCAGGATGACGGGGATCCGGGCATCCTTGAGCAGCGCGGCGGCCCGCTTCACGCTCTCGGGAGCGGCGGCGCCCAGCCGCGGTACCCAGTGCGGGTTCTTCATCGTCACCGCGGTCGAATCGGTGAGGACGTCGTAGGGCAGCACGACGGCGGCGGCGCCCCGGGGCTCCTGCGTCGCGATCCGGAACGCGTTCGCGATGGCCTCCGGCACGTTGTCGGCGACGCTGACCTCGCCGGCCGACTTGGTCACGGCCGAGAGCATGCCGACCGCGTCCATCGTCTGGTGGGTGCGCTTGAGGCGGTCGGCGCGGGACACCGCGCCGCAGAGGGCGACGAGGGGGTCGCCTTCGGTCGTGGCGGTCAGCAGTCCGGTAGCGAGGTTGGCGGTGCCGGGGCCGCTGGTGACGAGCACGACGCCGGGCTGCCCGCTCAGGCGCCCGACGGCGGCGGCCATGAAGGCCGCATTCTGCTCGTGGCGGCAGACGATCACCTCGGGGCCGTCGTCGAGGAGGGCGTCGTACACGGGGTCGATCTTGGCGCCGGGGACGCCGAACACCCACTTCACGCCGTAGGCCTTCAGACACTCCACGACGCGGTCGGCGGAGCGGCGGGCCAGGTCGGCCGTGCCGGCCGCCCGGGTGCTGGCGGTGCTGTCCACCGCGGGTGAGATGTTCGTCATTCTGGCCTCCCGGCTTGCCGTCGGATCCGGCTTCCCCATCCATGCTCCCGCTCAAACAGATAAGAAACAACGCCGAAGAGTGATGCAAACGATCTGAAAATGAGATGATTACCCGGTGGACGTCAGACAGTTCGAATTCTTCAGTGCCGTCGCGGGCGAGCTGAGCTTCACCCGCGCCGCGGAGCGGCTCACGATCGCCCAGTCCGCCGTGTCCGCCGGGGTTCGCGCGCTCGAGGGCGAACTGGGGGTCGAGCTGTTCGACCGCAGCCGCCGACAGATCCGGCTCACCTCGACGGGCGAACTGCTCCTGCCGAAGGTGCGCGACGCCCTCGACGCGGTGAACGAGGTGCGCGACGTCGCCCAGGAGACCACCCGCGCCATCACCGGGTCCATCGTGATCGGCCTGATGACCTCCGTCACGCTGGTGAACGTGCCGCGGCTCCTCGGGCATTTCCGCACCGGCCACCGGGGCGTGGACGTGCGGCTGCGAGCGGCCCGGCGGGGCTCGGCCGGACTGGTGGACGAGCTGGTCAGCGGAGAACTCGACCTGGCCTTTCTCGCGCTGAGCGGCCCCGCGCCCGCGCCGCTGATCGCCGTGCGGATCGCCTCCTCGCCGATGGTGCTGGTCGTGCCGGACGGCCACCGGCTGGCGTCCGCCCGCACGGTGACACTCGACGACCTCGTCGCGGAGGAGTTCATCGATCTGCCGCCCGGCTATGCCAGCCGGCAGATCGTCGACGACGCCTTCGCCGCCGCCGGGATCGAGCGGCGGATCACGATCGAGGTCTCCGACATCGGCACGGCGGCCGAGTACGTGACCAACGGCCTCGGGGTCGCCCTTCTGCCGGAATTCGCGGCGAACGACGCCCCCGGCGTGCGCCGGCTCCCGGTCGACAACGTGCCGGAGTTCACCGTCTACCTGGCGGCGTCACGCAAGCGCCGGGCGTCGGCGGCGGTGCGCGCCTTCGTCGACCTCGCCCTCCCGCGGGAGGAGCCCGAGATCCGTCTCTGATCCGCAGGCGCGTGACGAATTCCTGTTCGGAATGGAATCTGCCGTATAGAATCTGGCTTTATGACTCAATTGCGTATCAGCGAGGTGGCGACCTTGATGCGCGTGAGCGACGACACCGTTCGCCGGTGGGTGGAACAGGGCCGGTTGACCGCCACCCGCGGGGCGGGATCCCGGCAGGTGATCGACGGGGCCGAGGTGGCCGCGTTCGTGCGGGAGCGCCGGGACCAGGAGCAGGATGCGGCACCGTTTCCCAGTTCGGCGCGCAACCGCCTCGAGGGCATCGTCACCGAGGTGAAGCGCGACGGGCTCGTCGCCGTGGTCGAGATCCAGGCCGGCCCGTTCCGGCTGGTGTCGCTGATGACGCGGGAGGCCGCCGACGAGCTGGAGCTGGAGCCGGGGTCGCTGGCGACGGCCGTGGTGAAGTCCACGACGGTCGTGGTGGAGAAGTCCCGGCCCGGTGACGAGGAATGACCCGGCCAGGAATGACCCGGCCAGGAATGACCCGCGACCGTGCCGGGCGGCGTCGCCCGTCCCGGGGTCTCGGCCTCGGCGTGGCCGTGCTGGCCGTGCTGGCGGTGCTGGCGGCGCTGTCCGGGTGCGCGTCGTCTCCCGTTCCCGCCGCCCCGGGGGGATCCGATTCGGCCGGCCCCGACCGGGTGGTGCGGGTGGCCGCCGCCGCCGACCTGAAGTTCGCGCTGGACGACATCATCGACCTGGTCGAGAAGACGAATCCCGGCATCCGGGTGGATGCGACCTACGGCTCGTCGGGCACGTTCCTGACCCAGATCAGCAACGGCGCACCCTTCGACGTGTTCCTGTCGGCGGATGTGAGCTACCCCCAGCAGCTGGTCGAGGCCGGCCTGGCCGAGAAGGCCGACCTGTTCCCGTACGCGGTCGGCCGGCTCGTGCTGTGGGTGCCGGAAGGGTCGGCCCTGGACCCGGCGGACGGCCTGGGCATCCTGGCCTCGCCCGGCGTCACCGCCGTGGCCATCGCCAATCCCGAGCACGCCCCCTACGGGAAAGCCGCCGTCGCCGCCCTGCAGGAGGCCGGGCAGTACGACGCGGTCAGCCCGAAGCTCGTGCTCGGCGAGAACGTCGCCCAGGCGGCCGAGTTCGTCTCGTCGGGCAACGCCGACGCGGGCATCGTGGCGCTGTCCCTCGTGCTCTCCGACCCGCTCAAGGGCGTCGGCCGCTGGGTCGAGCTGCCGCTGGCGAGCTACCCGCGCCTCGATCAGGGCGGGGTCGTGCTCTCCGCGGCCCAGGACCCGGCCGCGGCGCGCACCGTGCGCGACACGATGCTCGGCCCCGCGGGCACGGCCATCCTCACGGCCTACGGCTTCACCCTGCCGGGGAACTGAACCGTGGGCTGGCAGGCCGTGGACTGGCAGGCCGTCGGCGTCAGCATCCGGCTCGCGCTGGCGACGACGGCCATCCTGTTCGTCATCGCCATTCCGCTGGCGGCCTGGCTGGCCTTCTCCCGTCGCCGTTGGACGGTGATCGTGGAGGCCGTGGTCGCCCTCCCGCTGGTGCTGCCGCCCACCGTGCTCGGCTACTACGTGCTCGTCGCCCTCGGCAGCGGCTCCCCGTTCGGCCGGTGGTGGCGGGACACGACCGGCACCACGCTGGCCTTCTCCTTCACCGGGCTCCTGATCGCATCCGTCATCTACAGCCTTCCCTTCGCGGTGCAGCCCCTGCTCGCCTCGTTCGCCGGCGTCGACGGCCGGCTGCTGGAGGCGTCGGCCGTGCTGGGCAAGTCCTGGGGCCAGAGCCTGGTCCGGGTGGTGTTGCCGCTGTCCCGGGCCGGACTGGCCACGGCGGGCGTGCTGACCTTCGCCCACACGGTGGGCGAATTCGGGGTCGTGCTGATGGTCGGCGGCAACATCGCGGGGGAGACCCGCACAGTGTCGGTGTCGGTCTACGACGCCGTGCAGTCCTTCGACTACGCCACGGCCGGGCTGACCAGCCTGCTGCTGCTCGTCTTCTCCCTCGTCGTGCTGAGCGCGACCTACGCTTTCCAGCGGCGCGGATCGCTGCTGTGGGCGCCGCGGTGAGCGTCGGAACGGCGTCGAAGGCGCTGCGTCTGGACATCCGTCACCGCCGGGTGCGCGCCCGGCTCGACCTCGACCTGGAGCACCCCGGCATCACGGTGCTGTTCGGACCGTCGGGGGCGGGCAAGACCACGATCATCCGTTGCCTGGCCGGCCTCGACCGGATCAGCTCCGGCACGATCACCCTCGGGCCGACGCTGTGGGACGACGGCGGCCGCACGTTCGTGCCGGCCCGGCGCCGCAACGTCGGCTACCTCTTCCAGGACCTGGCCTTGTTCCCGCACCTCAATGTGGCCGAGAACGTCGGCTACGGCCTGAAACGGATGCCGCGGGCGTCGCGTCAGGCGATCATCGACGACGCCCTGCGCACGGCCGAGGTGCCCGGTTTCCAGGAGCGGATCGTCGCGGAACTCTCCGGCGGCGAGGCCCAGCGGGTCGCACTCGCCCGGGCCATCGCGCCCCGGCCCGACGTGCTGCTGCTGGACGAACCCCTCGCCGGCCTGGACGACCCGACCCGGCTGCGGCTGCGCTCGGAACTCCGCCGGCTCATCCTGCACGCCGGGATCCCGGCTCTGGTCGTGACCCATGACCGGGACGAGGCCCTCGCCCTGGCCGACCAGCTCGTCGTGCTCATCGACGGCGCCGTGCACCAGACCGGCCCCCCGGCCGAGGTCTTCGACCGCCCCGCTGACGCGATGGTGGCGCGGGTCGTCGGCATGGACACGATCAGCCCGGCCCGGGTCGTGTCGGTCGACCGCGGCACCGTGCGGCTGCGGGTGGGGGAGGCGAGCGTCGTCGCCGACCTGCCGTCGTGGCGCCGGCATCCGCTGGCCGCGGGGGAGGCGGTGGCGGTCTGCCTGCGCGGCGGCGACGTCGGACTCCGCGCGGATCCGGGTTCCGCGGCGCCCCCGGACACCAACTCGCTGCCCGCCGTCGTGACGGGAATCATCGAGGAGGCCTCCCTGATCCGGGTGCAGGTGGATGCCGGTTTCCCGCTGGTCTGTTTCCTCACCCGACGCGAGCTCCAGGCGCTCGGCCTCACGGGGGGTTCCCGTGTGCTGGTCCTGGTGCATCGCCGGTCGGTGCACCTGGCCGAGCTCGCTCCGCAATAATATGGTCCGGTACCCAACGGAACGGAAACCTCCCGCATGAGCGTCTGGCGCACCAAGAGCATCGAAGCCTCCATGGCCGACTCCGAGGAGAAGGGCCACAGCCTCAAACGCACGCTGGGCACCTGGGACCTCATGATCATGGGCGTGGCCGTCGCGGTCGGCGCCGGGATCTTCTCGGTCGGCGCGAAGGCGGCCGGCAGCTACGCCGGGCCATCCGTCACCCTGGCGTTCCTCCTCGCCGCGGTCACCTGCGCGCTCGCCATCATGTGTTACGCGGAGTTCGCCTCGGCGGTTCCCGTGGCCGGCTCGGCGTACACGTTCACCTACGCCACCCTGGGCGAGCTGCTCGCCTGGATCATCGGCTGGGACCTCATCCTCGAGATGCTGACCGCCGCCGCCGTGATCGCCAAGTACTGGGGCATCTACCTCAGCGAGGTCTTCAAGCTCTGGAACTGGGATGTCCCGGCCACGATCCCGGTGTTCGGCCTGCAGGTGAGCTGGGGCGCGTTCGTCATCGTCGCCATCTTCACCACCCTCCTGGTGCTGGGCACGAAACTGTCCGCCCGGGTGGCCAGCGTCTTCACCATCCTCAAGGTCGCGATCGTCGTGTTCGTGATCGTCGTCGGCGCCTTCTTCATCAAGCCGGAGAACTACACGCCGTTCATCCCGAAGTCGGTGCCGTCGACTGGCGGTGCGGGCGACGTCTGGATGCAGTCGCTGTTCTCGTTCATGACCGGCGCGCAGCCGGCCCAGTACGGCCTGTTCGGCCTGCTTGCCGGTGCCTCGTTGGTCTTCTTCGCCTTCATCGGGTTCGACGTCGTCGCCACCAGCGCCGAAGAAGTGAAGAACCCGCAGAAGACCCTGCCGCGCGGCATCTTCGCCGGCCTGGCCATCGTCACGGTGCTCTACCTCGGCGTCAGCCTCGTGCTCACCGGCATGGTGCCCTACACCGTGCTGGCCGACGACCCGAACGCCTCCCTGGCGACGGCGTTCGTCTCCGTCGGCGCCGGCTGGGCCGCCCAGGTCATCTCCGTCGGCATCCTGATCGGACTCACCACCGTGATCATGGTGCTGCTGCTCGGCCTGTCCCGCGTGCTCTTCGCGATGAGCCGCGACGGCCTGCTGCCCCGCGGGCTCAGCGTCACCTCCGCCAAGCGCGGCACCCCGGCGCGCGTGCAGATCATCGCCGGCACCGCCGTCGCGCTGATCGCCGGGTTCACCGACGTGGGCGTGCTCGAAGAGATGATCAACATCGGCACGCTCTCCGCCTTCGTGCTGGTCAGCATCGCCGTGGTCGTGCTGCGCAAGAAGCGCCCCGACCTGCCGCGGGCGTTCAAGGTGCCGTTCTCGCCGTACCTGCCGATCCTGTCGGCCGCGCTCTGCTTCTGGCTGATGCTCAACCTCACGACGCTCACCTGGGTGCGCTTCGCGGTCTGGCTCGCGATCGGCCTCGCCGTGTACTTCCTCTACGGCCGTCGCCACTCGGTGGTCGGGATCGAGGCGAAGCGCGTCTTCGACGCCACCTTCCGCGAAGAGGTCATCCGCGAAGAACGGGCCACGCTGGGCAAGTAGCGCCCGCGCCCGCGCGTTCTGGGGATGGGGTGGACGCCCAGCCTCGATCGGGGAGGATGGAGCCATGCTGCACCGCCATCCCGTCCTGTCCTCGGCCACGCTCGCCTATCTGGCGTTCGTGGGCTGGGTGACGCTCGGGCCGCAGCCGCTCAACACGTCCAACAACGGCTGGCTGCTGCGCGCGCTCGGGTTCTTCGCCCGGCACGACTCCACCGACTGGATCACCTACGGCCGGGTCGAGTTCGCCGCCAACATCGGCATGTTCATCCCGATCGGCGTCTTCCTGGTGCTCCTCTTCGGCCGTCGCCAGTGGTGGCTGGCGATCGTCGTGGGCGTCGCCCTCACCTGCTCGATCGAGTTCACCCAGCAGTTCCTGCCGACCCGCTACCCGGATCTCCGCGATCTGGTCGCCAACACTGCCGGCGCGGTCCTCGGGGTGCTGGTCGCCCTGGTCATCACGGCCTGGAAGATCGTGCCCCGCAAGACGGATGCCGCCGGCCGGGCGGCATCCGTCGGCTACAGCCGGTAGCAGCTACAGCCGGTAGAGGCGCGCTTCCCAGGGTCGAAGGGTCGTCTCCGTGGGGTGGGCGGCGGCATCCGGATCGGCCGGGTAGTTGGCCAGGACCAGCTCCGCGCCGGAGACGTCCGCCGGCAGTGGGCCGGACAGCGGTGCGTCCGAGGCGTTCGCGACGACGAGAAGTGTCTCGTCGCCGAGCGTACGTGTGAAGGCATACAGGGCCTCGTGGTCGGGTTCCAGCAGGGCGAAGTCGCCGAGAGCGACGACCTCGCTCTCGTGCCGCAGCTCGATCAGGGACTGGTAGAAGCGGAAAATGCTGCGCTCGGTGGAGAGGTCGGCGGCGACGTTGATGTCCGCGCTGTTCGGGTTGACCGCCAGCCACGGCGTTCCGGTGGTGAAGCCCGCCTGCGGGGAGGCATCCCACTGCATCGGGGTGCGGGCGTTGTCCCGGCCCATGGTCTGCACCCCGGCGAGGACGGTGCCGGGGTCGAGGTCGAAGTCCTCCACGGCCTCGCGGTAGTGGTTCAGTGATTCGAGGTCGCGGTAGTCGTGGATGAAGTCGAAGCGCACGTTCGTCATGCCGATCTCCTCGCCCTGGTAGATGTAGGGCGTGCCGCGGTGCAGGTGCAGCACCAGCGCCCAGAGCGTGGCCGACTCGTAACGATAGGTGGTGTCATTGCCGAAGCGCGACACCAGCCGGGGCTGGTCGTGGTTGTTCAGGTAGAGGCTGTTCCAGCCGGTGGCGGCGAGGCCGTCCTGCCAGCGGGAGAGGCTCTGCTTCAGTGCCGGCAGGTTGCGGGGCAGTACGTCGAACTTGTGCTCGCCCTGGTCGAGGCCCACATGCTCGAACTGGAATATCATGTCCACTTCGTGCCGGGCCGGATCGGTGAACAGCAGGGCGTCGTCGGTGCTCACGCCCGGCATCTCGCCGACCGTGAGGTGCTCGCCCCGGCGGCCCTCGAAGACCTCGCGGTGCATCTCCTGCAGGAAGTCGTGGATCTGGGGTCCCATCGGGGAGCCGCCGCCGGTGGCCGCGGCCGGTCCGTCGACCAGCTCGACCCGCTTGGCGATGAAGTTGATCACGTCCATCCGGAAGCCGTCGACGCCGCGGTCGAGCCACCAGTTCATCATCGAGTAGACGGCCTGCCGCACCTCGGGGTTCTCCCAGTTGAGGTCGGGCTGCTGCTTCGCGAACAGGTGCAGGTAGTACTCACCGGTCGTGTCGTCGAGGGTCCAGGCGGGTCCGCTGAAGGCGCTGCCCCAGCCGTTCGGGGCGCTCCCGTCGGCCTGGGGCTTCCGCCACCAGTACCAGTCGCGCTTCGGGTTCGTCAGCGAACTGCGGGACTCCTGGAACCAGGCGTGCTCGTCGCTGGTGTGGTTCACGACGAGGTCCATCACGATCTTGATGCCGCGTTCGTGCGCCTCGGCGAGCAGCAGGTCGAACTCGGCGAGGCTGCCGAAGACCGGCTCGATCTCCTGGTAGTCGCTGATGTCGTAGCCGTTGTCGTGCTGCGGCGAGGGGTAGACCGGGGAGAGCCAGACGGCGTCCACGCCGAGGTCGGCGAGGTAGTCCAGTTTCGAACGGATGCCGCCGAGGTCGCCGACCCCGTCGCCGTCGGAGTCGGCGAAGCTGCGGGGATACACCTGGTAGACGACCGCCTTCGTCCACCAGGGGGCACCGGCGGGCGCGTCACTGTCGGAGGCGGGCATCACGGCCGTGGGAACGGGGTTTGTCATGTCCCGATCCTGTCATGGCACCCTGGAAGGAATAGGATCGGTGCCTGTTCGTGCGCCGTTTTCGGGTGCTGAGAGTGAGGCTGCAGATGCAATTCGGAATCTTCACCGTCGGTGACCTGACGGCCAACCCGACGACCGGCCGAACCCCCACCGAGCACGAGCGCATCACGGCCATGGTCGCCATCGCCCGGAAGGCCGAAGAGGTCGGACTCGACGTCTTCGCCGCCGGCGAGCACCACAACCCGCCGTTCGTGCCCTCGTCGCCCACGACCCTGCTCGGCTACATCGCCGCGCAGACCGAGCGCATCATCCTTTCCACGGCGACCACGCTGATCACGACCAACGACCCGGTCAAGATCGCCGAAGACTTCGCCATGCTGCAGCACCTCTCCGGCGGGCGGGTCGACCTGATGCTCGGCCGCGGCAACACCGGCCCGGTATACCCGTGGTTCGGCCAGGACGTGCGGCAGGGCATCCCGCTGGCCCTGGAGAACTACGCGCTGCTCCGCCGCCTCTGGCGCGAAGACGTCGTGGACTGGGAGGGCCAGTTCCGCACCCCGCTGCAGGGGTTCCAGTCGACGCCGCGCCCCCTCGACGGCGTGCCGCCCTTCGTCTGGCACGCCAGCATCCGCAGCCCGGAAATCGCCGAGCAGGCCGCGTTCTACGGCGACGGCTTCTTCGCCAACAACATCTTCTGGCCCAGGGAGCACTACGCGAAGCTGATCGGCCTCTACCGGTCCCGGTTCGAGCACTACGGGCACGGCGCCGCCGATCAGGCCGTCGTCGGCCTCGGCGGCCAGTTCTTCGCCCGCACGAACTCGCAGGACGCCGTCACCGAGTTCCGCCCCTACTTCGACAACGCCCCGGTCTACGGCCACGGGCCGAGCCTCGAGGACTTCACCGAGCAGACCCCGCTCACCGTGGGCAGCCCGCAGCAGATCATCGACCGCTACGCGGGCATGCGCGACTACTTCGGCGACTACCAGCGCCAGCTGTTCCTGATCGACCACGCCGGGCTGCCGCTGAAGACCGTGCTCGAGCAGCTCGACATCCTCGGCGGCCAGATCGTGCCCGTGCTCCGCCGCGAGCTGGCGGCCAACCGTCCGGCGCACGTGCCCGACGCCCCCACGCACGCCTCCCTGAAGGCCGCCGCCCTGAAGTCCGCGTCCCTGACGGCCGCCCCGGCCCACCCCGAGCCCGCCACCCTCGCCGAGCGGTGAGTTGCGACCCACTTTTTCGCGAAAAAGCCAGCCGAACTCACGGCTCGGTGGGGTGGGGCGCCTATTTTGGGCGGGGAGATTGGGCGCGGGATACTGGGAGTGCGGCGCGGAACGGATGCTCACGGGCCGCGGAAGCAGACGACCATGAACCTCGCGCCCCCTGACGCCACGACGGATGCGCGCCGCGCCTTCTTCGACGCCCGCCCCGCTTCAGCCGCGGCCGTCGACCTCTCCGTGCGGATCGGCGGCCTCACCCTGGCCAACCCGGTGATGCCGGCCTCGGGCTGCTTCGGCCCCTCGCTCGGGCGGCTGATCCCGGTCACCGAGCTCGGCGCGGTCGTCACCAAGACTGTGTTCGGCACGCCCAGGGGCGGCAACCCGGCCCACCGGCTGACCGAGATCCGGGCCGGGATGGTGAACAGTGTCGGCATCCCGAGCCGCGGGGCGGCCGGCTACCTGGCGCAGCAGCATCCGCACTACCAGGCCCTCGGCGTGCCCACGATCATCAGCGTGGGCGGCCACCGCCCGGGCGAGTACGCGCGGGTCGTGCGCGACCTGGCCGGTTCCGGGGTCGCCTACGAGCTGAACGTCTCCTGCCCGAACCTCGACCGCCACGGCGCCGACATCGGCTCGGACCCGGATGCGATCCGGGAGGTCGTGCGCACGACCCGGCTCGAAACGGACAAGCCGTTGATCGTCAAGCTGCCCGTGCTGGTGTCGTCGATCGCGGACTGCGCCCTCGCGGCCGAGGAAGCCGGCGCCGACGCGGTCTGCGTGGCCAATTCCATCCCCGCGCTCCCGCTCGAGCGCTACACCCGAGCCCCCGCCCTCGGCAACGTCATCGGCGGCCTTTCCGGGCCGGGCATCCGCCCGATCGTGCTCCGCCTGGTCTGGCTGGCCTCCCGCGCGGTTCAGATCCCGGTGATCGCCTGCGGCGGCATCGAGACCGTCGACGACGCCCTCGACTACTTCTCGGTCGGGGCCACCGCGATCCAGGTCGGCACGGCCAGCTTCGGGCGGCCCTTCGCCATGGTCGAGATCGTGCGCGCCCTGCAGGACCGCTGTCTCACCGACGGCGCCGGCGACATCAACGCCCTGATCGAACTCTGGAGAGCCGAATGACCGTCACGCCGGAGCCGAGCACCACGCCGGAGCCGGCCGAAACCTCCCAGCTCGCCGCCCTTCGCCGTCAGCGCGAATTCGCCGCGGCCGACGAAGCGGCCATCGACGGTCTGCTCTCGGTGCGTCCGCCCGAACGGATGCCCCGGCCCGAGCCGGTCTGGGACGACGCCCCGGTGCTGGTGCACGACATCGTGGGGGAGCGCTACCACCGGCTCGTGCTCGCCACCCGGACCATCGCGGCGACCGCGCTGGCCGGCCAGTTCCTGATGATCACCGTGCCGCCGAAGGGAGGGGAGCGCATCCTGCTGCCCCGCCCGATGGCCATCCACCGCCGGCACCCGGAGCAGGGCACCGTCGAGGTCGTCTACGGCGTGGCCGGCCGCGGCACCACCGCGCTCGCCGACGTCGCCGTGGGGGAGCGACTCCTGGTCACCGGCCCGCTGGGACGCGGCTTCGAGTTCCCGGATGCCGCCCTCCCGACCGCGACCGGCGCGCAGCAGGCCCGCACGGCCCTGATGATCGGCCGGGGCGTCGGCGTCTGCGCCGTCATGGGCTCGGTCGAAGATGCCGCCCGGCTCGGCCTCAAGGCCACCGTCGTGGTCAGCGGCCGGTCCCGCGCCAACCTGATCGGCCTCGCCGACTGCGCCGAACTGGGTGCCGAGGTGATCCCGGTCACCGACGACGACGGAAGCAGCCGGATGCCCGCCCTCGCCGCACGGCTGCGCGCCCGGTTCGACGCGGGCCCGCCCGACGTGATCCTGGTCTGCGGCGCCGGCGTGCTCGCCCGCCTCGCCGCCGAACTCGGCGCCGAGTGGGGTGTGCCGGTGCAGGTCTCGCTGGAGGCCCACATGGCCTGCGGCCTCGGCTACTGCCACGGCTGCGCCGCGCCCGTGGCCACGGATCCCGCCGTCGAGGGGCCGCTGGTCTGCGTCGACGGCCCGGTGTTCGACGCCGCACTCTAGGACCCGGCCCGCAAACCCGGCAGTCTGAGCGTCTTCTGTTAGACTTGAGGAGGTCAATCCGTGGATTGGCCGAGCACTAACGGAGCAGACCGGCAGCACGCTGGTCCTCGGTGGTGGTTTCCCAACTCGGTGGCAGCATCCGTTGTTGGTGAATTTCTACTGGTGGCCAGCAGCGCCCCTGTCCTGCTCCAAGTCCAACTCGCGCGCCATACGGGCAACCGAGTCTTCGTCGCCAGAATGGCGAGAAGCAAAAAAACAAAAAGGAGAGAACCCCCATATGGAGGGTCCAGAAATCACGTTCGCCGAAGCCATCATCGACAACGGCAAGTACGGCACGCGCACCATCCGCTTTGAAACCGGGCGTCTCGCCCAGCAGGCGCAGGGCTCTGCCGCCGCCTACATCGACGACGAAACCATGCTGCTCTCCGCGACGAGCGCCAGCAAGCAGCCGAAGGAAAACTTCGACTTCTTCCCGCTGACCATCGACGTCGAGGAGCGCATGTACGCTGCCGGCCGCATCCCGGGCAGCTTCTTCCGCCGCGAAGGTCGCCCGTCGACCGAGGCGATCCTCACCTGCCGCCTGATCGACCGGCCGCTGCGCCCGTCGTTCGTCGACGGGCTCCGCAACGAGATCCAGGTTGTCGTCACCGTTCTGGCCATCGCGCCGGACGAGTACTACGACGTTCTGGCCATCAACGCTGCGTCGATGTCGACCCAGATCGCCGGACTCCCCTTCTCGGGCCCGATCGGTGGCGTTCGTGTCGCCCTCATCCCCGACGAGCACGGCTCCGGCCAGTGGGTCGCCTTCCCGAAGCACTCCCAGATCGTCGACGCCGTGTTCAGCATGGTCGTCGCCGGCCGCGTGGTGACGGATGCCGATGGCGGCCAGGACGTCGCGATCATGATGATCGAGGCCGAAGCCACCGACAACGCCTGGAACCTGATCAAGGGCGGCGCCATCAAGCCCAACGAAGAGGTCATCGCCGAGGGCATCGAAGCCTCGAAGCCCTTCATCAAGCAGCTCATCGAAGCGCAGCAGAAGGTCGCGGACTCCGCTTCCAAGGCCACCGGCAACTACCCGGTGTTCCCGTCCTACCAGCCGGCCACCTACGACGCCGTCGCGGCCCTCGCCTACGAGGAGCTCAAGGGCGTCTACCAGATCGCCGACAAGGTCGCCCGCCAGGACGCCGATGACGCCCTCAAGGCCCGCGTCAAGGACGCCATCGCCGCGAAGGTCGACGCCGGAGAGCTCGACGCCGGCGCCAACAACCAGGTGTCCGCCGCGTACAAGTCGGTCACCAAGCTCGTCGTGCGCTCACGCGTGCTCAACGAGGGCATCCGCATCGACGGCCGTGGGCTCGCGGACATCCGCCCGCTCGACGCCGAGGTTGCCATCATCCCGCGCGTGCACGGCTCGGCCATCTTCCAGCGCGGCGAGACCCAGATCCTGGGTGTCACCACGCTGAACATGCTCAAGCTGGAGCAGACGATCGACTCCCTGAGCCCGGTCACCAAGAAGCGCTACATGCACAACTACAACTTCCCGCCCTACTCCACCGGTGAAACCGGCCGGGTCGGAACCCCGAAGCGCCGCGAGATCGGCCACGGCGCGCTCGCTGAGCGTGCCCTGGTCCCCGTGCTGCCGACGCGCGAGGAGTTCCCGTACGCCATCCGTCAGGTCTCCGAGGCGCTCAGCTCCAACGGATCCACCTCGATGGGTTCCGTCTGCGCCTCGACCCTGTCGCTGCTGAACGCCGGAGTGCCGCTGCGCGCCCCGGTCGCCGGCATCGCGATGGGCCTCATCTCCGACACCGTTGAAGGCAAGACCCGCTACGCGGCTCTGACCGACATCCTCGGCGCCGAAGACGCCCTCGGCGACATGGACTTCAAGGTCGCCGGAACCAGCGAATTCGTCACCGCGATCCAGCTCGACACCAAGCTCGACGGCATCCCCGCCTCGGTGCTCGCCGGCGCACTCACCCAGGCCAAGGATGCTCGCACGACCATCCTCGCCGTGCTGAATGCCGCCATCGACCGCCCGGACGAGATGGCACCGACCGCGCCCCGCGTGATCAGCGTGCAGATCCCCGTCGACAAGATCGGCGAGCTGATCGGCCCGAAGGGCAAGACGATCAACGGGATCCAGGACGAGACCGGCGCCGACATCTCCATCGAGGAGGACGGCACCGTGTACATCGGCGCCGTCGACGGACCGTCGGCCGAGGCCGCCCGCGCCATGGTCAACTCCATCGCGAACCCCACCAACCCCGAGGTTGGCGAGCAGTTCCTCGGAACTGTCGTGAAGATCGCCGCGTTCGGCGCCTTCGTCTCGCTGCTCCCGGGCAAGGACGGCCTGCTGCACATCTCCGAGGTGCGCAAGCTCGCCGGCGGAAAGCGCGTGGAGAACGTCGAAGACGTGCTCGGCGTGGGCCAGAAGGTCCTCGTTGAGATCACCAAGATTGACGACCGTGGCAAGCTCTCGCTCGCCCCGGTACTCGAAGAGTCGGCTGAGGCCGGCACCGAGGACGCACCGGTTTCGACCGAGGCGTAGTCCGCTAGATCTGCCGACAACCTCTCGCCAGGTTAGTCGGTAAGACGGAAAGCCCGTCCTGTTACGGCAGGGCGGGCTTTTTGCGCGCCCGGACGCCCCCCTAGCTGGGGTCACAACCCGTCCTAGTTGACGCCGTCGGCATCGCGCTAGCCTGCGCCCATGATGAATTCTGAGAACCGCCTGCGTTCCCTGTCGCGCCTCGGCGCCATCTCCCTATTGAGCTTCGGCCTGGTCGTCGGCGCCGTTTCAGCCCCGGCCACCGCAGCCCCGACCGCAGCCCCGGCCGCCGCCCCGGCCGCCCCGGCCGCCCCGGCCGCC
>NZ_SOGM01000024.1:0-22430 GCF_004403545.1 Cryobacterium sp. TmT2-59
GACCCGGGCACCCGCGGCCCGGTATCCGCGGTCCCCGTCGCGAATCGGTGGGCCTCGTCGATGAGGTCTGCCAGTGCGGCGGCGTCCTGGGCCAGCTTGCCGTGCGCCTGGCGGATGGCGTCGAAGTACTCACCGCGTGTCTCCTGCTGTTCGATGAACGAGGGCTTCCTGGAAATCACGGTACGGGCACCCACCGACATTGGCCGCCGCATCCGCCCGCCGGAGTCTGCGCTGTGGATACCCAGATCAAGGCCACATTGTGGAGGAGAAGTCCTGGCTCGCCGACGGCCCACGGGCGGCCGGTCGACCGCCGCCTCCGGGGCCGAGCAGCAGCCGGCCACCGAGGCCATAATGGCTGCACGAGTTCATCGTGACCGGACCGCAACCTCAGAAACCACACTTCTTACATTCCTTTCCATATGATTTAGGTCAGAGCGAGCTAGGAGACTTCGTGACCGCTGACCAACCCGCCATTCGGCTGACCGGACTGACCAAGAGTTTCGGCGCCGTCAACGCCGTCGACGGCGTGGACCTCGACATCGCCGAGGGGGAGTTCTTCTCCATGCTCGGGCCCTCAGGCTCCGGCAAGACCACGGTCCTGCGCCTGATCGCCGGCTTCGAGCAGCCCACCTCCGGCACGGTGTCCCTCCTCGGTCAGGACGTCACCAACCGGGCTCCCTTCGACCGCGACGTCAACACCGTCTTCCAGGACTACGCCCTCTTCCCCCACATGAGCGTGCTCGACAACGTCGCCTACGGGCTGCGAGTGCGCGGGGTCTCCAAGCGGGAACGGCACGCGCAGGCGCAGCAGGCCCTGGAGACCGTGCGCCTGGGCGGCTTCGGAAACCGCAAGCCCGGCCAGCTGTCCGGCGGACAGCGCCAGCGGGTCGCCCTGGCTCGTGCCACCGTCGTACGCCCCAAGGTGCTGCTGCTCGACGAGCCTCTCGGCGCCCTCGACCTCAAGCTCCGCGAACAGATGCAGGTCGAGCTGAAGGAACTGCAGCGGGAACTCGGCATCACCTTCATCTTCGTCACGCACGACCAGGAGGAGGCCCTCACCCTGAGCGACCGGATCGCGGTCTTCAACGAGGGCCGGATCGAGCAGCTCGGCACCCCGGCCGAGATCTACGACCGGCCGGTGTCCCCATTCGTCGCGGCATTCGTCGGAACCTCGAACATCTTCACCGATGCCCTGTCGCGCGTGCTGCTCGGGCGCGGCGGCATCCACACCCTGCGTCCGGAGAAGATCAGCATCGGGCGAACGGATGCCGCCCTCGCCACCGAACGCACGGCCGCCGGCACCCTCGCCGAGGTGATCTACGTCGGCAGCAGCACGCGCCTGATCGTCGACCTCGACGCCGGCATCCGCATCGTGGTGCTCGAGCAGAACGACGCCCACCGGGTGAGCGAAGACGAGCGCGGGTCACGGGTGAGCATCGGCTGGGGGGACCGTGACGTGGTCGCCCTGGAGAAGTCGACCGCCGTCGCCGCCGAGGCGGGCTCCGCGCCCGCCGACGGACAGCCCGGAGTGCCCGGAACGGGCCACATCAACGGCCAGGTGATCGGGCAATCCGCCACCGAGCCCACCGAACCAGCCACCGAAACAGCACGATAACTGGAATGGAGAACGCGATGAAACGCTTCACAGCACACCGTAAATCGGCAGCCCTCACGGGCCTGGCGATCGTCTCGGTTGCCCTGCTCACCGCCTGTGGCACCACCAGCGGAAAGAGCGAGGGCACCGCCAGCAGCGAAGCTCCCACCAAACTCGGAGCCAACGAGAAATCGGTGTCGATCCTGGCCTGGCCCGGTTACGTCGAGGACGGCAGCAACGACCCCGCCGTCGACTGGGTGAGCGCCTTCGAAGACGAGACGGGCTGCAAGGTCAACAGCAAGACCTACGGCACCTCCGACGAGGCGTTCAACCTGATGAAGACCGGCGAGTACGACGTGGTCGCCGCCTCCGGCGACGCGTCGCTGCGCCTGGTCGCCGCCGGGGACGTCGCCCCGGTGAACACGGACCTCATCCCCAACTACGCGGGCGTCTACGACTTCCTGAAGATGCAGTCCTGGAACAGCGTCGACGGGGTCGCCTACGGGATTCCCCACGGCTACGGAGCGAACCTCCTGATGTACAACACGGATGTGTTCACTCCGGCCCCGGCGTCCTGGGACGTCGTCTTCGACAAGTCCGGCCAGTACAAGGGCAAGGTGACAGCCTACGATTCCCCGATCTACATCGCGGATGCCGCCATGTACCTGATGTACCACCAGCCTGACCTCGGCATCAAGAACCCCTACGCGCTCGACGAGACCCAGCTTGCCGCGGCCGTCGACCTGCTCAAGGGGCAGCGGGAGAACATCGGCGAGTACTGGTCGGACTACTTGAAGTCGATCCAGGCGTTCGAGACCGGCGACACGGTCGTGGGCACCACCTGGCAGGTCATCCGCAACTCCCTCGCCGAGGGCACCCCGGCGGAGGTCGTTCTGCCCAAGGAGGGCGTCACCGGCTGGTCGGACACCTGGATGATCGCGTCCCAGGCCAAGAGCCCGAACTGTGCCTACGCCTGGCTGAACTACATCGCCAGCCCGAAAGCCAACGCCCAGGCCACCGAGTACTTCGGTGAGGCTCCGTCCAACCAGGCCGCCTGCGACTTCACGACCGACCCCAACCAGTGCGCGACCTACCACGCCGGCGACGAGGAATACGCGGCGCAGATCTGGTACTGGTCGACCCCGATCGAGAAATGCCTCGACGGGCGCACCGACGTGAAGTGCACCGACTACGCGGCCTGGACGACCGCGTGGCAGGAAATCAAGGGCTAACGGTCCAGATTCAATCAGGACAGAAGAGGAATCATGACGGTTGACGCACCCGCTCAGCCCGAGCTGCGGGCGGTGGTGCCCCCTCACCGGGACACCATCGCCCGGCGCGGCTCGGTCCTGCTGAGCAAGCACCCGCGCCTGCGGCTGACGCTCCTGCTGTCCGCACCCCTGTTCTGGCTCGGCCTGGTCTACATCGCGGCCCTGGCCGCGCTCCTGATCACCGCCCTGTGGACCGTGGACACGTTCACGGGCACCATCTCGCAGACCTGGACGCTCGACAACATCATCACCGTCCTGACCGGGTCGCTCTACCAGACCGTGACCGTGCGCACGGTGGGCGTGGCCGTGCTGGTGACGGTGATCGACATCGCGGTGGCCCTGCCGATCGCCTTCTACATGGCGAAGGTGGCCAGCCCCCGCTGGCAGCGCATCCTGGTGATCGCGGTGCTGATGCCCCTGTGGGCCAGCTATCTGGTCAAGGCGTACGCCTGGCGGTCGGTGCTGTCCCAGGACGGCATCTATGAGTGGCTGGTGGCGCCCTTCGGCGGGCATACCCCCGGGTACGGGTTGCCGGCCACCATCATCACCCTGTCCTATCTGTGGCTGCCGTACGTCATCCTGCCCATCTACGCCGGCCTGGAACGCGTTCCCGATTCACTGCTCGAGGCCTCGGGCGACCTGGGCGGCAAGACCGGGGCCACGCTGCGCCTGGTCGTGCTGCCGATGATCTGGCCGGCCATCATCGCCGGATCCATCTTCAGCTTCTCCCTCTCCCTGGGTGACTACATCACCGTGAACATCGTCGGCGGCGCCAACCAGATGCTCGGCAACCTCGTCTACACGAACGTGGGCGCCGCCAACAACCTCCCGCTCGCCGCGGCGATCGCGCTGATCCCGATCGTCATCATTTTCGGCTACCTGGCCGTCGTGCGCCGCACCGGCGCGCTGGAAAACCTGTAGGGGACGACATGCGATTGAGCCGCCCAGCGCGGGCCATCCTGGCCGGAATCACGGCCCTGATCCTGCTCGTGATCTACCTGCCCCTGATGGTCGTCCTGGTGAACTCATTCAGCACCAGCACCAGCCTCACCTGGCCGCCGCCGGGCCTGACCCTGGAATGGTGGGGCAAGGCCTTCCGCAGCGAGGGCGCACTCGACGCCGTCGTCACGAGCGTGCAGATCGCCCTGATCGCCACGATCGTGTCGCTCGTGCTCGGCACCCTGATCTCCCTGGCCCTGCAGCGCTTCGAGTTCTTCGGGCGGGACGCCGTGAGCCTGTTGGTGATTCTGCCGATCGCGCTGCCCGGAATCATCACCGGCATCGCCCTGAACAACGCCTTCCGCACCATCCTCGGCCTGCAGCTGTCGATCGCGACCGTGATCGTCGCCCACGCCACGTTCTGTATCGTCACCGTCTTCAACAACGTGATCGCCCGGCTTCGGCGGCTCGGCACCAATTTTGAGGATGCCTCCGCCGACCTGGGCGCGGGCCTCTGGACCACCTTCCGGCTGGTGACCTTCCCGCAACTGCGGTCGGCGCTGCTCGCCGGGGGGCTGCTGGCCTTCGCGCTCAGCTTCGACGAGATCATCGTGACGACCTTCACCGCCGGAGCCGGGGTGAAGACGCTCCCGCTCTGGATCCTGGACAACCTGTTCCGACCGAATCAGGCGCCCGTCGTGAACGTGATCGCCGTCGTGCTCGTGCTCGTCTCGATCGTGCCGATCTACATCGCCCAACGCCTCGCGGGCGCCGAGAAGGTCCCCCGGTAACCGGTCAGCGCCCGGGCAGGCCTACCGGCGTGCGTCGCGGCCGGTCAGCGCCAGGAGGCGTGACTGCAGTGGGGCGTCCTCGCTCGTGACCACGGGGGAGGCGAAGAGGCCGCTGGCCTCCAGGGTGTCCCGTTGCGGTTCGAACACGCTCCACACCGCCTCGACCAGCGCATCAGCGAGGGCCTCGTCGGCGCCCGTGGCCCTGGCCAGGTCCCAGGTGTGGACCGTCACGTCGGAGACCTGCTCGCGGAGGTAGTCGGAGGCCGGGACCGTGTCGTACGACAGCTGCACCGGCGCGTCGGCAGCCGTCGCCGTCCACGCCGCGGTGGCCAGCGCGGAGTGGGTCTCCCATTCCGCGGCCAGGTCCGGGCCCAGCGGGGGGAGGGAGCGCCGGGCGTCCAGGACCGTCAGGCCCGCGAGCAGCGGCGGTACCCATTGCTGCTCGATCACGACGTGGCGCACGAGCTCCCGCACGGTCCACTCGGTGTCGGGCGTCGCCGCGGACCAGTCCGAGATCGCGCCCACCCTGGCGCTGAATTCCCCGGCCGCCTGCTTCTGCAGTGCAATCCAGTCAAAGGTCGCGAGGTCGTCGGTCATGGCGTTCCAATCGTTTCCCGGTGCAACAGCCGACCGTCCGCTCGCATTCCTCGCCGGGGTGGAACAGCGCCGGGGTGGAGCGGTGTCGACGGTGTGGGTTAGGGTCTCTCCATGAGTAGGCAGGACGGTAGCGACCGCACGGTCTCGGCCGAAGCGGTCGACGACAGTTCGGCGACCCTGCTGCACATCGACATGGACGCGTTCTTCGCGTCGGTGGAGCTGCTGGACCACCCGGAGCTGGTCGACCAGCCCGTGATCGTGGGCCACCGGTCGGGCCGGTCCGTGGTGACGGCGGCGAACTACGTGGCCCGTCGCTACGGCGTCAACTCGGCCATGCCGATGGCGCTCGCCCTGCGCAAGTGCCCGTCGGCGGTCGTGCTCGAACCCCATATGAGCCGGTACAAGGATTTCTCCGCGCGCGTCATGCGGATCTTCGGGGACATCACCCCGCTGGTCGAGCCGCTCAGCATCGACGAGGCATTCCTCGACGTCGCGGGGGCCCGGCGGCTGCACGGGTCACCGGCCGTGATCGCCGCGCTGATCCGCCGCCGGGTCGAGGCCGAGACCGGACTCACCTGCTCGGTCGGCGCCGCCTCGACGAAATTCGTCGCGAAAATGGCGTCGAGCCGGGCGAAACCCGACGGCCTGCTCGTCATCCCCGCGGAGGACACGCTGGCGTTCCTGCATCCGTTGCCCGTCGGCGCCCTCTGGGGGGTCGGCGCGACAACCGAGCAGAGCCTGCTGCGCCTGGGCCTGGCCCGGATCGGCGACCTCGCCGACACGCCTCTGTCTGTGCTGCAGAAAGCGGTGGGGGAGTCAGCCGGGCGCAAGCTGCACGACCTGGCCTGGGGGCGCGACCCCCGGGCGGTCACGGTGGAGCGCGAGGAGAAGAGCGTCGGCCACGAGGTGACGTTCGAGCACGATGTGAACGACCTCGCCCGGTTGCGCAGCGAACTGCTGCGGCAGGCGGATGCCGTGGCCGTCAGGCTGCGGAGCGCCGGCCTGGTCGGCCGCTGCGTCGTGCTGAAGCTGCGCTACCCCGATTTCAGTACCGTCACCCGCTCCCGCACCCTCGCCGAACCGACCAACGTCGGGCGGCGCATCTACGAGGAGGCGGCGGCCAGTTTCGACCTGCTCGCGGTGAAGGGCATCCGGGTGCGGCTGATCGGCGTGCGCGTCGAGCAGCTCGGCGAGGGTGACGGGGGAGGCGCGGGGCTGTGGGACCCTGATGACGACTGGCGGGGCGCCGAGCGGGCGGTGGATTCGGTGACCGCGCGCTTCGGCCTGGGCATGGTGCGGCCGGCCTCGCTACTGGGCCCGGCACGACCCGGCTCGGCCCGCCCCGGCACGCCCAAACCAGACAAGGGGTAGCCTGAGGGCATGACTAGCCTTCCGGAAAAGCTCGCAGAAATCTCTCGTTCGGCCGGCGTGAAATCGGCCTACGGTGACCCGGTCCAGATCGACGGCGTCAGCATGGTCCCCGTCGCGCTGGTGTACTACGGGTTCGGCGGTGGTGAAGGGGAATCCGAGGACAAGGGCAGTGGCACCGGTGGCGGCGGTGGCGGAGCCTCGCTGCCGATCGGCGCCTACGTCAGGTCGGGCGGAACGCTGCGTTTCGAACCGAACGTCATCTCGCTGCTCGCCGTCGGCATCCCGTTCGTCTGGGTGGCCGGCAAGGCCTTGGCCCGCGTGATCCGCGCCCTGAAAAAATAACGCTCAGGAGTCCTGCTCCGGGGTGAACACGTCGGGGATCCCGTCGTCGTCCGCGTCGAGCCGTTCCTTCTCGTCGATGATGCGGTAGTGCCGGTTGCGCACCCGCAGCACCACGGTCGCCAGCAGCGCCGCCAGCAGCGACCCGGTCAGGATGGCCACCTTGGCATGGTCGTCGTGCGGGCTGCCCTGACCGAAGGCCAGTTCGGCGATCAGCAGGGACACAGTGAAGCCCACGCCGCCGAGCATGGCCACGCCGAGCACGTCCACCCAGGCCAGGTCCGGGTCCAGTGAGGCCCTGGTCGTCTTCGTGACCACCCAGGTGGCCAGCATGATGCCGATCGGCTTGCCCAGCACCAGGGCCGCCACGATGCCGAGGGCCACGGGATCGGCCAGGGCGGCACCCAGGCCGGCCACCCCGCCGATGGTGACCCCGGCGGAGAAGAACGCGAACACGGGAACGGCGAAGCCGGCCGAGACTGGGCGGATGCGGTGCTCGAGGTTCTCCGCCAGGCCGGGGCCTGCCCCGGGCCCGCCGCCGCGCCGGCTGCGCACCACCGGCACGGCGAAGCCCAGCAGAACGCCGGCCACCGTCGCGTGAATGCCGGAGCCGTGCACGAGCGCCCAGGTGGCCAGGCCCAGGGGCAGCAGGATGACCGCGGCGCCCCAGGGCGTCGAGCCGAAGAAGACCGAGTACCGGTGCGCCAGGAACGCGAACACGCCCAGCGGCACCACGGCCAGGAGCAGCGGGAGCGGCTGGATGTCGGCGGAGTAGAAGAAGGCGATGATGCCGATGGCCAGCAGGTCGTCGACCACGGCCAGGGTGAGCAGGAAGATGCGGAGGGCGCTCGGCAGCCGGGACCCGATCACGGCCAGGACCGCCACGGCGAAGGCGATGTCGGTGGCGGTCGGGATCGCCCAGCCGCGCAGGGTTTCCGCACCGGAGGTGGCATTGATGGCCACGAAGATGAGCGCGGGCACGATGACGCCGCCCACGGCGGCGGTGACCGGAACGACCGCACGGCTGAACGTGCGCAGATCACCGGCGACGAACTCGCGTTTCAGTTCCAGCCCGGCGAGGAAGAAGAAGACGGCGAGCAGCCCGTCGGCGGCCCATGCCCCGAGGCTGAGGTTCAGGTGCCAGGGCTCGTAACCGATTTCAAAGTCCCGCAGGGCGTAGTAGCCGTCGGCGGCCGGCGTGTTGGCGAGGATCAGCGCGAGCACGGTGGCCAGCAGCAGCAGGGCGCCGCCGACGGTCTCCTTGCGCAGGATCGACGCGACGCGCTGGTACTCGGGGTAACTGCTGCGGCGGAAGATCCAGGCTCTGGTTTCGCCGGGGCCGGCAGGCGGGTGGGGTGAAGTCACGGGAGGTCCTCTGGTTCATGGCACGCCAAAACGGATGTCGACCAGGCTTCCCGACTCACCGTTACCCAGAGTACACGGCGGCGTGCGGCCTCCGGGAGAGGAGACTCAGCGCCGGCGACCGCGGCGCAGCCACGCGGGGAAGTGCCAGGGCCCGGACACCGGCAGGCCCCGCCGCATCCGTCGCCGGCGCAGAATGAACCGGCGCATCAACAGGAGCAGCAGTCCGGCGAGCACCAGCGGGACGACCGCGCTCACCGGGAATTCCCCGGGGGGCGGCCCGTGCGGGCGATCTCAGGTCGGCATGCCATGCCGCGAGTCTAGGCCGCGGCCTATACTCGAAACGAACACGGGAGTCCGGTCAACCGGGCTGAGAGGAAGCTTCTGAAGCTTCGACCGTCGAACCTGATCTGGATCATGCCAGCGCAGGGAGGCAGATTATCTCGTACCCGTGCCCTGGAAACACTACGGAAAGGGCACGACCAGTGCACGCAAACACCACCCTTCTCACCCGGTCCACCGAACGCTCGCCGCGGAATTTCCGCTGGCGGGTCGTCGACATCGTCATCGCGAGCGTCATCGGCGTGGCCAGCGGACTCATCTTCATCGTCTGGAACCAGGCCTACAACCCGCTGAGCGGGCTGCTCACGCCGTTGCTTCCCGGCCTGCAGGCCCTGCTCGGCGGCGGATGGCTCTTCGCCGGCGTCCTCGGCGGGCTCATCATCCGCAAGCCCGGCGCGGCGCTCTACACCGAGCTGCTCGCGGCCGTCGTCTCCACCCTGGTCGGCGGCACGGCCTGGGGCGCCACCATCCTCGTCTCCGGCGCCGTGCAGGGGCTCGGGGCCGAGCTGGTCTTCGCGCTCTTCTTCTACGCCAACTACCGTCTCTACGTGGCGCTGCTCGCGGGAGCGGGGGCCGGGCTCGCGCTGGCCGTGAACGACCTCCTGCTCTGGTACCCCGGGTCCGCCGCCCCGTTCATCACCATCTACGCCCTGTCCGCCGTGGTCTCCGGGATCGTGGTCGCCGGCCTGCTGTCCTGGCTCGCGATGCGGGGGCTGGCGCGAACCGGCGCCCTCTCGCGCTTCGCCGCAGGACGCTCGACCCGGCCCCGGGTCTAGGGGCACAGCCATGACACCGGCAGAAGCGGCCACCGTCCCGGGGGCATCCGTGCTCGCCCGTGACTGGGGCTGGCGGCATGCCGGTCGCCGCGGCTGGGCGGTCAGGGGCCTCGACCTGCGGATCGACCCCGGAGAACGGCTGCTGCTGCTCGGCGCGTCCGGCGCGGGCAAGTCCACGCTGCTGCACGCCCTGGCCGGCGTGCTCGGCGGCGACGAGGAGGGCGAGCAGACCGGCCGGTTGCTCGTGAACGGCCAAGAGCCCACCGCGGCCCGCGGCCAGTCCGGCCTGCTGTTGCAGGACCCGGATTCGCAGGTCATCCTGGCCCGCCTCGGCGATGACGTGGCCTTCGGTTGCGAGAACCTCGGCGTGCCGCGGGACGAGATCTGGCGGAGGGTGCACGACGCCCTCGAGATGGTCGGCCTGGATCTGCCGCTCAGCCATCCGACGTCGGCGCTGTCCGGCGGGCAGAAGCAGCGGCTGGCCCTGGCCGGGGTGCTCGCGATGCGCCCCGGCCTGCTGCTGCTCGACGAACCGACGGCGAACCTCGACCCTGAAGGGGTCCTGTCCGTGCGCGATTCCGTGGCCCGGGTGCTCGAACACTCGGAGGCCACCTTGATCGTGATCGAACACCGGGTGGCCGTCTGGCAGGGCCTGGTAAACCGGGTGGTCGTGCTCGACCAGGGCGGCGGAATCCTTGCCGACGGGAACCCCGACGAGGTCTTGACCCGTCAGGGCGAACAGCTGGCGAAGGTCGGTGTCTGGGTTCCGGGCCGGGGGAGCGGACTGCCGGCGTCCCGGCGGGGCGCGGCGCCGCGGAGCACGGGCTCGCTGAACGCCGGGCCACTGAGCACGGGACCACTGAGCACGGGACCACTGAGCACGGCGCTGTTGCAGACCAGGGCACTGTCCATTGCCCGCACCAAGGATGCCGTCGTCGCCTCTGACATCGAACTCGCCGTGCACGCCGGGTCTGCGCTCGCGATCACCGGCCCGAACGGCGCCGGAAAATCGACCCTGGCGCTCACCCTTGCGGGGCTGCTCAAGCCGGCGTCGGGGCGGGTGCTCGCGAGCGACGCATTCGCGGCCGGGGCGGGCGCGCAACCGATCCGCTGGAAGTCACGCGAGCTGCTCACCCGGATCGGAACGGTGTTCCAGGACCCGGAGCACCAGTTCGTCGCCGCGACCGTGCGGGCCGAACTCGCGGTCGGACCGCGGGCGCTGGCCCGGCCGGAGGCCGAGATCACCGCTCGGGTCGACGAGGTGCTGCAGCGGCTCCGCCTCGACCAGCTGGCCGACGCGAACCCGTTCACCCTGTCCGGCGGCGAGAAACGCCGTCTGTCCGTCGGCACGGTGCTCGCCACCCGGCCGCGGCTCCTGGTGCTGGACGAGCCGACCTTCGGCCAGGACCTCCGCACCTGGCGGGAGATCGTGGCTCTGCTCGAGGAACTCATCACGGAGGGCACGGGCGTTGTCGCGGTCTCGCACGACGCCGACTTCGTCACCGCGCTCGCCGACCGCGAATTCCCGATGGCCGCCCCGGCCCAGGCACCCAGAGTGGCGGCCGCCCGATGAGCGTGCTCGCGCCCGCCCGGGGTCAGCAGGCCATCTTCCGGGTCAACCCCGTGGCCAAGCTCGCGGCCGCACTGCTGCTGGCGGGTGTGCTCATGCTGACCGTCGACTGGGTGTCCGCCGCCGTCGCGCTGGCCTGCGAGTCCGTGCTGTTCTTCTTTGCCGGATTGTCCCTGCGGGCCTTCTTCTGGCGCACCCTCCCGGTCTGGATCGCGGCCCCCACGGCCGGGCTCACCACCCTGCTGTACGGCCAGGCGTCCGGGCAGGAATACTGGCACCTCGGGCTGGTGCACGTCACCGAGGGCTCGACCGCACTGGCCATCGCGACCACGCTGCGCATCCTGGCCATCGGGTTGCCGTCGGTGGTGTTGTTCGTGACCGTCGACCCCACCGACCTGGCGGACGGCCTCGCCCAGATCGTTCGGCTGCCGTCCCGGTTCGTGCTCGGCGGCCTGGCCGGGCTGAGACTGGTCGGCCTGTTCATCGAGGACTGGCGCGCCCTCGAACTGGCCAGGCGGGCCAGGGGGATCGGGGACGGCGGCGCCATCCGTCGCCTGGCCGGCCAGGGGTTCGCCCTGCTCGTGCTGTCCATCCGCCGGGGCAGCAAACTGGCCACCGCGATGGAAGCGCGTGGTTTCGGCGCCCCGGTACGGCGCACCTGGGCCCGGCCGGCCACCTTCCGCGGCCGGGAATTCGCACTCGTCGGGATCGGCCTGGTCGTCGCGCTGCTGGCGGTATTCGTCTCCGTGGCAACGGGAAGCTGGAACTTTGTGCTCGCCTGACCCGGAACGGATGCTGCTGCTCGCGCCCGTCCTGGCCGCCCTGGCGGCCGCAGGGCCGACGCCAGTCGTGCTCATCGACGGTCCGAGCGGGGCCGGCAAGAGCACCCTGGCCGACGCCCTCGTCCTGGCCTGGCCGGGCATGGTCAGGCCCGTGCTGGTGCGCCTGGACGACATCTACCCCGGCTGGAACGGGCTGGACGCCGCCGTGGCCCAGCTGACCGACCACATCCTCGGACCGCGTCGGCGGGGGGCGCCGGGGGCCTGGCAGCGCTACGACTGGGAGCGCGGCCAACCGGCCGAGTGGCACCTCGTCGACCCGGCGCGCCCGCTGATCGTGGAGGGCTGCGGGGCGCTGGCCGCCGCCAACCTGCCGCTCAGCGACATCCGGGTGTGGCTGGACGCCGACGACCGGCTGCGCAAGCAGCGCGCCCTGGCCCGGGACGGAGAGGCGTTCCGTTCGCACTGGGACCAGTGGCAATCGGAGTGGGAGGCCTACCGCAACCGGGAACGGCCGGAACGGCAGGCGACGATCCGGCTCGCCGCGGCCGGAAACACTGCGGGAAGCCCCGCGGGCAGGCTAGGTTGAAGACATGGCCGGTCAAACCGAAAAAGACGTAATGTACACCGCGGAGTTCACCGACGGGCCCCTCGCGGGGCAGGTCGACACCCGTGCCCTGATCCACGGCAAGCACGACCCGCGGATCAGCATGATGGCGGCCGTCGAGGGCGTCGAAACGACGTTCTGGTACGACGAGGTCGACGAACGCGACGTGCAGGGCCGCCTGCACGTGCGGTATCGCTTCGACGCCGGTGAGAGCGATCCGTACGAATTCACCCACGAAACCGACTAGCGCTCAGCCGGGCTCGTTCGCGGGCTCGCGGTCGCTGACCGTGGCGGTCACCTTTTCGCGGTCACTTATTGGCATCGAGCAGGGCCGTGATCATCGCCACGGGGTGCAACAGCCGCCAGCCGAGTCCCGGTGCGGGGATTGTCCGGTCGAGCACCAGGGGTGATGACACGCTCTCCCCGCCCGCCTCGACCGACACCCGGCCGATGGTGCGTCCGGCGCGCCCGGTGGAGATGCTGTCCAGTTTCACGTCGGCGACTCCGGGTGCCACGGCCTGCCAGCCGAACCGGGTCTTGGCCGTGCGCACGGTCGCGGAGGACGTGGCACCCCAGGGGGTGCTGAACCGTGCGTAGGCGTCGCCCAGCGCGAGCACGGGCAGTTCGGTGACTCCCGAGCGGGCGCTCTCCATCAGGGCGGTCACGTCCGCGGTCAGCGCGTCGTAGTCGGGCTCCCCGATCACGGCGCCGGCGAAGGTGAAGACGGATGCCCCGGTGCGCACCTGGGCGGTGAAGAGGAAGCAGATGCCGGCGGCATCCGTGTAACTGCGGGAAATGCCGGTGACGCCCTCGTCGGCCAGGAACGCCGTGGTGTTGTCGACGCCGCGCTGGCCGACCAGGGCCGAGGCCGGTTGGGCGAGGATGCCGGCGATCACCGGGTCGGACGCGGCCAGCCCGGCCAGCCGGGCCAGGTCCGTGGCGGTTCCGGCACTCTTCTCGCTCAGGCCGGTGGCGTCGGCGACGACCGTGCCGGTGAGTCCCTGCGTGCCCAGCCAGGCGTTCGCGGCGGCCACGTAGGCGTCGATCGAGCCGAAGGCCCATCGTGCGAGGGTGTCGGCATGGTTGTTGCTGGAGCCGAGGACCATAGCCTGGAGCAGCTCCGTCTCGGTCCATTCCTCGCCCGGGAACACGACGACTGTGCGGGCGCCGGTGCTGCCGTAGGAGATGTAGTCCTGGTAGTCGGCGGCCGAGATCGGGATCTTCGGGCCGGCGTCCCCCGCCGGCAGCGGCTTCTCGGCCAGGACGACCAGCGCGGTCACGATCTTCGTCGCCGCCGCCATCGGCAGGGCATCCCTGGTGCCGCCGACCGCCAGCGGGACGTGCTCGCCGAGGTCGCCGGCCTTGAGGGTGACCGTGGTCGGCGCGGTGGGATCAGGGGTGAGCGTGGTGAGCCCGATGACCGCGCTGCCGCCGGCCGCCGGGAGAACGGGCGGGGACGCGCTGGCGGGGCCGGGCGCGGGTGTGTCCAGCGTCGCCGACGCCGCCGGCAGCGGGCCCAGCAGGGTGGCCGGGCCGTACACGCCGACGGCGAGGATGACGAGGGCGCCGACCGCGCTGCCGATGATGCGGCCAGGTCGGTATCTACTCATGACGCAAGGCTAACGTCCGACGGTCATCCCCAGCCGAGGTCGTGCAGCCTGTCGTCGTCGATGCCGTAGAAATGTGCGATTTCGTGCACGAGGGTGATGTGCACCTGGTCGCGCAGCTCGTCCAGATCCGCGCACAGGGCCAGCAACGGTTCGCGGTAGAGCACGATCCGGTCGGGCATCTCGCCGAAACCGTACTGCCCGCGTTCGGTCAGGGCGACGCCGTCGTAGAGGCCGAGCAGATCGAGGCTGCCGTCTTCCGGCCGGTCCTCGACCACGAAGATGACGTTGTCGAGGCCGTCGACCATGTCGTCGGGCAGCAGATCCAGCTCGTCGATGACGAGACGTTCGAACTCGTCGTGATTCAGCGGCAGCATCCGTTCAGCATCTCACGACGCGAATCTCACGACGCGAACGGCCTAACCGTTGGCGGCTGCGTTGATCGTGATGGTCGTGAGGCCACCGGCGGCAACGCCCCACTTGTCCAGGATTTTGCCGTAGGAGCCGTCATCGACCATCGACTGCAGGGCGGCCTGCACGGCCGGTGTCAGTTTGGAACCCTTGGCCACGGCCATCCCGTACGGCGCCTCCTCGAAGGAGGTGCCGGCGGTCTGTAGCTTGCCTTCGGTCTTGGAGATCGCGTACAGCGTGACGGGCGAATCGGCGCTGAAGGCGTCGGCCTGGCCGAGCACCGTGGCGTTGGTGGCCGAATCCTGGGTGTCGAACTTGAGCTTGTCGATCGGGGGCTTGCCGGCGGCGACGCAGGCGTCGCTCTTGGCCGGGATCTCGTCGGTGTCTTCGTACGTCGTGGTCTGCACGGCGATCTTCAGTCCGCAGGCGTCGTCGGGGTCGACGGTCTTGCCGGTGGCCGAGGCCCACTGGATGCCCGCGGTGTAGTAGTTGACGAAGTCGACCTGCTCCTCGCGCTTGAGGTTGTCGGTGAACGAGGAGATGCCCAGGTCCATTTTGCCGCCGATGATGCTCGGGATGATGGTGTCGAAATTGGCGACCTTGTAGGCGGCGGTGAGTCCGAGTTTCGCGGCGAGGGCGGAGCCCAGTTCGATGTCCCAGCCGATCGGGTTGCCGGAGTCGTCTTTGAACTCGTTGGGGGAGTAGTTCGGGCTCGTGCCGATGACGAGCTTGCCGGACGCCCGGACGGCGTCGGGGAGCATTGCCTCGGCGGCGGCATCCTTGGTCACGCTGCTGTCGGCTTTCCCGGAACTTCCCGACGTGGCGGGCGTGGAATTGTCGACGCAGCCGGTGAGCAGGAGGGCGGCCACGGCAGCGAGGGCGGGGAGGGTGTAACGAGCGCGCATAGGAATTCCTTCGTCAGATGTCGTTCCGGCGAGTCTAGGAGCAGCCGATCTCGCTCAGAGAATCGCCGGGCGCAGGAGAGGAAATGAATTCCAGATCGTGATGAAGCCGGTACTTCTATTGGGGTGAGTAACGGGGCTTGAACCCGCGACCTCCTGGACCACAACCAGGCGCTCTACCAGCTGAGCTATACCCACCATGCGTTGCTTTTCCCGCAGGAAAGGCAACTCATGAATTCTATTACATGTTTGGACCGAAGTTGTGCACGGCTTCGGCTGCACGGCTCTTGGCCTGGTCGCTGGAGGGCCCCGGGTCGCTCACGAACACGGTCTGGCGGTAGTAGGCCAGTTCGCGAATCGATTCGAGGATGTCGGCCAGGGCGCGGTGTCCGCCGTCTTTCGCCGGGGCGTTGAAGTACACGCGGGGGTACCAGCGCCGGGCGAGTTCCTTGATCGAGGACACGTCCACGTTGCGGTAGTGCAGCTGGTTGTCCAGACGCGGCATGTACTTGGTCAGGAATGCCCGGTCGGTTCCGATCGAGTTGCCGGCCAGCGGCGCCTTCTGGTCGGCCGGGATGAACTTCAGCACGTAGTCGAGCACCTGCAGCTCTGCCTCGGCGGCGGTGAGGCCGTTCGGCATCTCGGTGATGAGGCCGGAGGTCTCGTGCATGTCGCGCACGAAGTCGTTCATGTTCTCCAGTGCGGCCGCGCTCGGCTTGATCACCAGGTCGAGGCCCGGATCGATGATGTTCAGGTCATAATCGGTGATCACCACCGCGATCTCGCACAATTCATCCGTGTCAATGTCCAAACCGGTCATTTCACAGTCAACCCATACCAACCGGTCACTACTTTTTGTCATGAGCCGAGTCTATCGGCGGCCGCCGACCACGATTCCTGGCCGCGATCACGGCCGGGTCCGGTCGGCCGTGGCCTCACCGCGGCCCGCTTTCGTAGACTGGCCTTCCGTGCGGCACACGAAGAAGGATTCCCTGATGGAGCTCACCTATTTCTCGTCCGCCTTCTGCGAGCCGTGCCGGCAGACCCGTGCGGTCCTGGCGGAGGTCGAACGCCTCGTTCCGCAGGCCCATGTGCGTGAGCTCGACGTGGCGCGAGACGTGGCCGAGGCGGAGGCCAACGGCATCCGGATCACGCCCACCGTGATCGTCCGGGACGAGGCCGGGGTGGAGGTCTTCCGGGCCAGCGGGGTGCCGACCCTCGCGCAGGTGCTCGTCGCGGCAGCGAAAGCGGTCTGAGGCCGGTTCCGCACTCCGGAGCCTGGTCTGCGGTATCGTTGAACGTTCTCCGCCCCCGTAGCTCAGTGGATAGAGCAGCGGCCTTCTAATCCGCTTGTCGTAGGTTCGATTCCTACCGGGGGCACCGTATACCCACACTCGGGCCGGTCGGCCACGGCCGCCGGCTTGATCAGCGAGCCGGCCTGGGCACTGTTCGGACTCAAACGTGCTTGGACCGGCCGGAGATGAACTGGACGAGCCAAACGATGATGGCAATCACCGCGAGAACGATCCCCACCCAGAGGAGGAAGTTCAGAGACTGAACCAATCCACCGGTGATGAGGAGCCCCACGGCAATGATTGCGATGATGATCAGCAACAAGTTCATTGGTCTTTCCTCCTTGATGATTCAGGAATGAGAGCAAATCAGGTGAGTCTCTGCGGACATCCTGCCGCTATTTGCGCGATTTGCATATGCCCCTGCAATCGGTCGGCTGATGCCCTGCGGTGGGCCGAGGTCGAGCGTCGACGTCGGCGTGGGCGGCGTGCAGTCCCCGGTGCGCGGCGAGTAGTCTTGATCTATCGGCCAATCGACCGGTGACGTTTTCCTCGAAGAAGAAGAAAGTGTGTCATGTCCGGCAAATATGAAGTTTTCGCAGAACGCACCGGCGGTTACGGGTTCAGGCTCAAGGCCAACAACGGCGAGGTCATCGCCTCGTCGGAGAACTTTAAGACCAAGGCAGAAGCGCTCAAGGGCATCGAGTCCCTGCGCTCCCACGCCAAGTCCCACGTGGTCGACCTGACGGAGCCCACGGACTGACTCCGCTCGTCCTCGTCGGGCGCCGGTCTGTGCGGGCGTGGACGGGGCCGGACGCGGCGGTCGATTCGGCGGCCGGCTTGATAGATTCGGTGCATGCGAGAACTTCAGGCGCGAATCATCGCGGAACTGCACGTGTCCCCACAGATCGACCCTGCTGCGGAGGTGCGGCGGCGGGTGCAATTCCTCGTCGACTATCTCGTGCGGACGGGGGCGAAGGGTTTCGTCCTGGGCATCAGTGGTGGCCAGGACTCCAGCCTGGCCGGGCGCCTGTGCCAGCTTGCCGTTGAGCACCTGACCGCGGCCGGTCACCCGGCGATCTTTCTCCCGGTACGGCTGCCGTATGCGGTCCAGCGGGACGAAGACGACGCGCAGTTGGCCCTGGACTTCATCAACGCCCGGTCGACCATCACCTTCAACATCGAACGAGCCGTCAACGGCGTCGAGGCGGAATTCGCCGACAGCCTGGGCTGGCCGTTGCCCGATTTCGACAAGGGGAACGTCAAGGCCCGGGTGCGTATGGTCGCCCAGTACGCCCTCGCCGGATCCCACGGTCTGCTGGTCGTCGGCACCGATCACGCCGCGGAGGCCGTGACCGGGTTCTTCACGAAATACGGCGACGGCGGCACCGACATCCTGCCCCTCACCGGACTGAACAAACGCCAGGGCCGCGCCCTGCTGGTCGAGCTCGGCGCGCCCGACCGCCTCTACCTGAAGCTCCCGACCGCCGACCTGCTCGACGACAATCCCGGGCAGACGGACGAGGCGAACCTGGGCCTGCGGTACGAACAGATCGACGACTTCCTCGAAGGGCGTGCGGTAGCCGACGACGCGGCCGTCGCGATCGAGAAACGCTACCTGAGCAACGAACACAAGCGCCGGGTGCCCGCGTCGATGTTCGATGATTGGTGGCGCTGACCGGCCGCTCTGCCGGTCGGCGGGCGGACTCGCGCGCTGTGCACCAGACAGAAAACTGGCCCGTACGTCGGATGACGGACGGGCCAGTTTTGTGTGTGGGGGTGAGACTGTGTGCCGGTCGTTGGTTCTGGGTCGTTAGTTCTGGAGGGGGAGCGGGCGAACCTCGAGGGCCTGCACGTCGTCGAGCAGACGCTGGGTCTCCGTGGACGGTGACGGGGTGCCGGCCGCGTAGTTGAGCGGGGCGGGAACCGGAGCGGCGTGCTCCGTGAACTGGTCGTGGTGCTGCTGGGCGGCCCAGGCATCCTGTTCGGCCAAAAGGCTCTTCTCGGAGGTGGTGTTCGCCACCTTCCAACGGTCGAGGTCGCTCTGGAAGACCTTGCGTGTGCGGGAAGGCTTGCTCTGCCACTCGATCAGGCGGTCGCGGAACTCGAGCAGCGCCGGCTCCAGCTGGTAGCCGAACGTCGCGGAGGTGCGCTTGAGCTCGGCCAGCTGGTGCGCGGCCCAGTTAGCGGCGACACTCGCCCCCTTGATCGGGAGCAGGCGCAGTTGCACGTCGGCCTGACCGACCGCGCGATCAGCCATGACCTGCTCCTGCGGGGTGAGCGAGTTCCACACGGATGCCTCGGTCGCGGCATCCACGAGGGTGCCGATCACGGAGGCCTTCAGCTCACGATCGTGCTGTGCGAGCAGGCTTCTGACTGCCCCGCGGGAGACCCAGGCCGCCAGGAGGCTGGCGACGACGATCGAGAGAATGAGCACCACGGCGCCGAACACCACGGCCTGGTTGCTGGCTGCCGTGAGCCAGGATACGAAACTATTCCACCACTGCATGAGCGCACTTTACCGGCGTCCCGGCCCGATTGCGGGGAACAACGTCGGCGTGCCCGATCGACATGACCCACGTGTACGCAATCGTTGCGAACGGGACGTGAGAGGACGTGATTCGAGCGCTGGTCAGCGGAAACAGTCCGCGGCGTCGTCGATGCGCCAAAACGTGCCCAGATCGCTGCTACGGGTGGCGGCGATCAGGCGGCGTGCGGCGAAACGGTCGCCGTCGGCATCCGTGCGCCGTTCGATGTGGCCGAGGACCGCGCCGGACCGGCCGATGACCCGCCAGAGCCCGGACCGCACGGGGACCAGAACGAGACCACGGAAGGACGGGACCGCCGGCGACGCGGTGATCGTCACGGGCGAGGCGGTGGAGCGGATTGCGGTGGAGCGGAATGCTGTGGACATGGGATTCCTCCGAGATCGGCCGGCCGCGGGTGATGGTGTCATCACGCTATGCCGGGCCACCGACATCCGGTGCCAACGGGGACGCCTCCGCCCCTCCGCAGTCCCGCTTTCGGAACGAATTCGACGGAGATTTTGCCCGAAACGGGCCCAAACACGCCGCAAGCGCCCGTTTGCAGCAGAATCTCCGTCGAATTGGTTAGCGGGCGGGACCCTCCATCATGGCCAGGTCCTGACTGGCCAGGTCGAGGTCGAGGACCTTGTTCGGCCTGGCGGTCTGGGCCACGACGATGCCGGCCAGGACGAGGACGACTCCCGCCATCTGCAGGCCGTCGAGGGACTCGCCGAGCCACAGGAACGCGAACGCGAACGCGAAGATGACCTCCGAGGCGGAGACGATTCCGGCCGCGGTCGCGTTGAGGCGGCCGAGCGCCATATAGGAGAGCAGATACGGCGCGAAGGAGCCGAAGACCCCGTTCCAGACCATCAGAACCCACAGGGGGAGCGAAACCGCCTCGAGATTGCCGTGCAGCGCGACGTCCTGAACCAGGATCTGCGGTTCGACCTGCCACCACGCGCTGAACACCAGCCAGAACGCGCTGGCGAAGAGCATGGACCAGAACGAGACGGCCAGGGGCGAGGTCGAGGCGACCTGCCTTTCCCCGACCAGGAAGTACACGGCCAGGCAGATCGCGGCGAGCACCCCGGCCACCACGCCCGGGCCGGAGAGGGTGCTGGCCCAGATCTGGGCGACCACGGCCATCCCGATCAGGACGCAGCCGATGGCCAGCCAGATGCGGGGCTTCACCCGTTCCTTGAAGACGAACCGGGCCACGATGGCGACGAGCAGCACGCCGGCGTACTCGAGCATCAGCGCGATGCCCACCGGCAGCAGGCTGATCGCCAGGGCATAGAACCACTGGATCAGGGCGACCCCGGCGACGCCGAGCACGGCCATCACGACCAGCTGCCGGCGGTTGATCCGGAACGCACGACGGTTGGTCAGCGCCAGGAGGCCGCCGGCCAGCACGGCGACGACCGTGACCCGGAAGAACGTCAACTGCGCGGGGGAGAGCCCGGCCTCCACGATCACCTTGGTGGTGCTGCCGTTGAGGCCGAAGAGCAGCGACGCGAGGAGAGCGTAGAGGTAGCCCACCCGCTCTAGCCCAGTCCGGTGCCGTGCACGGCGTACGGTTCGATCATGGCGATTTCGTCGTTGGTCAGGGCAGGGGCGTCCAGTGCTGCCACGGTCTGTTCGAGCTGGTGCACGCTGCTGGCGCCGACGAGCACGCTGGTCACCGAACGTTGGCGCAGGATCCAGGTGACCGCGAGCTGAGCCAGGGTCTGGCCGCGCTCGTGCGCAATGGCATTGAGCGCCCTGGCCCGGTTGAGGTAGGTGTCGGTGAGGACGGTCTCGGAGAGGAACCGGCTGGTGGCGACCCGGGAGTCCGAGGGCACCGAGCCGCCGAGGTACCGGTCGGTGAGCAGACCCTGCGCGAGCGGCGAGAAGACGATGCTGCCCACGCCCAGTTCGTCGAGAACCGGGAAGAGGCCGTCTTCGATGTGGCGGTCGAACATCGAATAGCGGGGCTGGTGGATGAGGAGGGGGACCTTGTGCTCGGCCAGGGCCGCCACGGCGGCCCGGGTCTGCTCCGGGGTGTAGCTGGAGATGCCGACATAGAGGGCCTTGCCCTGGTGAACAGCGGATGCCAGCGCTCCCATGGTCTCCTCGATCGGAGTTTCCGGGTCAGGCCGGTGCGAGTAGAAGATGTCGACGTAGTCGAGACCGAGCCGGCCCAGGCTCGCGTCGAGGGAGGAAAGCAGGTACTTGCGGGACCCGAAATCGCCGTACGGCCCCGGCCACATGTCGTAGCCGGCCTTGCTGGAGATGATCATCTCGTCGCGGAAGGGACGGAAATCCTCGGCGAAGATGCGGCCGAAATTGGTCTCGGCTGAACCGGGAGGCGGGCCGTAGTTGTTCGCCAGGTCGAAGTGGGTGACTCCGAGATCGAACGCGCGGCGGAGGATGGCGCGCTGCGTGTCGATGGGCCGCTCATGGCCGAAATTGTGCCAGAGACCCAGGGACAGCGCCGGGAGCTTGAGGCCGCTCCGGCCGGTGCGTCGGTAGGTCATGTCGGCATAGCGGTTCGGAGCAGGTACGAAGGTCATTCCGTTACTCTAGGGGCGTGAAAACTTTTGTGGTCGCAGGTGGATGTTTCTGGTGTCTCGATGCCGTGTATCGGGTCTTGCGTGGCGTCACCGATGTGGTCTCCGGCTACACCGGCGGAACCGCTCCGAACCCGAGCTACGAGTCCGTCTGCACCGGCCGCACCGGTCATGCGGAGGCCATCGCCGTGACCTTCGACCCGGAGGTCATCCCGGAGAGCGTCATCCTCGACGTGTTCTTCACTCTGCACGACCCCACCCAGCTGAACCGCCAGGGCGCCGACGTGGGCACCCAGTACCGGTCCGCCATGTTCTACACCGACGACGAGCAGAAGCAGCTCTTCGAAACGGCGCGCACGCGCGCCGCCGAATGGTGGGGCGACGGCATCGTCACCACGATCGAGCCGCTCGACGAATACTTCGTGGCCGAGGACTACCACCAGGACTTCTTCGCGAAGAACCCCGGTCAGGGCTACTGCATGGCCGTGGCCCTGCCCAAGGTGAACAAGATCCGCAAGTCGTACGCGGAGTACATCGTCAGCTGATCTCGCCTGCGCCGGTTTGCGGATAGGTTCACGGCGCAACCCGCCGAAGGATCAGAAACGGCGTCTCAGAACGGCGGCGGCTCGTCGGACTCGTCCGGCAGTACCGGTTTCCGTTCCGGCGCCCGTCCGTCGTGTTCCGCTTTCGGTGACGGTTGGGGCTGGATGATGGTGGCCGGTTCGCTGATGAAGTGCCGCCCGGTCGGTGAGGTCCAGTTGAGAGTGCCGTCGGGCAGCATTTCGTAGCTCCACCGGGTCTCC